>NZ_JAWVZF010000024.1:0-24390 GCF_033722355.1 Arsukibacterium sp.
CAGGGCGATAATCGGCGTTTGCGGATTTAACTGCATAAATTCAGCAAGACGCATATCCCGGGTTTCACCATGAAATCCCTCCGGTTTATAGTCGCTGTAATGCGGGTTTAATTGTAGTGGTAATAGATTAAGTGCCTCAAATGAAGCGGGTTCAACAATCGGCATATCATTGGTGGTACGAATAGTCGCGCCGGCGATATTGGAGCCTGCGCTCCAGCCAATATAGGGAATGCCGCTGGTTACGCGTTGCCTGATCAGTTGGACAATTTCCTTCTGATACAACATATTAAGCAGCTGAAAGGTATTGCCGCCGCCTACTGCTATCGCCTGCGCCTCTGCAATCGCCTGCTGCGGATCGTCACACTGATGTAAGCCCTTAACTTTAACCGATAGCGGCTCTAGCGCTCTGGCAACCTGTTGCAGATAGTCATCATAATTAATCGTCACTCCGGCGTAAGGGATAAATAGCAGCTCGTTAATGCCTTGCAGATGCGTTTTAAGCCAGGCCATATAGAGTGCCAGATAGTCGCTGTTTTGAGCACGTGAGCTGCTGAGTAACAATAATTGCATAAGAACCTCTTATTTTAAGCTGTTGTAGCGGTTGGCTATTGTAGCGAACTACACACAGTCAAACATGTTTTCTTACACTTTAGCCGACAAAATAGCGGTTTGCTTAATTTGAAATTCAGCTTGCTGCCCATATATTAGTGACAGTTAAGTCACTGAGGTAAGGGTATATGAAAAGAGTTTTGCTGTTTCTGGCAACAAACCTGGCGGTCATTCTGGTACTGAGTATTGTCCTGAATATCGTCTTCAGCTTTTTAGGAATTGATCACAGCAGTATTGGCGGCTTGCTGGTATTTGCCGCCATCTTTGGCTTTGGTGGCTCGTTTATTTCATTAGCAATATCGAAATGGATGGCTAAACGCTCAACAGGTGCGGTGGTCATTACCCAGCCACGAAATGCGACCGAGCAATGGCTGATTAATACCGTGGCCCGCCAGGCAACAAAGGCCGGAATAGGCATGCCGGAAGTGGCGATTTATGACTCGCCGGAAATGAACGCCTTTGCCACCGGTATGAACAGAAATAATGCGCTGGTGGCGGTAAGTACTGGCTTGTTGCGAAACATGAAACAGGAAGAAGTGGAGGCGGTACTTGCTCACGAAGTGTCTCATGTCGCCAACGGCGATATGGTAACCCTGACGCTGATCCAGGGTGTGGTAAATACCTTTGTTATTTTCTTCGCACGCCTGATTGCCGGAGCTATTCGTAACAACAACCAGCAACTGGGTACGTTTGCCTATTTTGGGATTGTTATTGTGCTGGAAATTGTCTTTGGTTTTCTGGCCAGCATTATTGTTATGTGGTTCTCACGTCAGCGTGAGTACCGGGCAGATGCCGGCGCGGCGCGTTTGGAAGGACCAGACAAAATGATTGCCGCACTTGAGCGTTTAAAGTATAACCACGAAAGCCGGCTGGAAGGCAGTATGATGGCATTTGGGATCTCCGGTAAGAAAAATAACTCTGAATTACTGTTAACCCATCCGCCTCTTGAAAAACGGATTGAGGCGTTGCGCAGCAGCCGGGAATTTTAAATGTAATAACGGTATGAAAACCTGATATTGCCCCCTTTAGAAGCCCCGTTGTCCGGGGCTTTTTATTAATGGTATTACGCTGCTGAATAACCGCTATTAAACCGGCTTACAAGGCAAGAGACTAAAATTTTGCTAAGGTACAACACTGATTTACTCATTATCCGGAGAGACTATGTTAGCCGCCCCGCAATTTGCCGCTTTTAATCCACCACGTCGTATTCTGATGGGCCCGGGGCCGTCAGATGTTCATCCACAGGTACTGGCAGCGCAGGCGAGGCCAACGGTAGGCCATTTGGATCCGCTTTTTCTGGCGATGATGGATGAACTGAAACAGCTGTTACAATATGCGTTTCAAACCAGTAACGCGATGACGATAGCAGTATCTGCGCCGGGATCAGCCGGAATGGAGACCTGCTTTGTTAACCTGGTAGAGCCTGGTGAAAAAGTGATTATTTGTCGCAATGGCGTATTTGGCGACCGGATGCGTCAGAATGTCGAGCGCTGTGGCGGTATAGCGGTTTGCGTTGACAATGCCTGGGGTGAGCCAGTCAGCCCAGCGAACGTGGAGCAGGCCTTGCGAGCTCATCCTGATGCCCGGTTTCTGGCATTTGTTCATGCAGAAACGTCGACCGGTGCGCTGAGTGATGCCCGAACGCTGTGCGCATTAGCCCGCCAATACGATTGTTTATCTATTGTTGATGCGGTGACGTCTCTGGGAGGAGTGGAACTGCGGGTTGATGAGTGGGGCATTGATGCGATTTATGCCGGCAGTCAGAAATGTTTATCCTGTGTCCCGGGGCTGTCACCGGTGTCGTTCTCCGAACAGGCGGTTGAGAAAATTCAGCAGCGTAAAAGCCCGGTGCAAAGCTGGTTTTTAGATCAAAGTCTGGTAATGGGCTACTGGAGTGGCAGTGGTAAACGTAGCTATCATCATACAGCACCGGTCAACAGCTTATATGCGTTACATGAAGCTCTGCGTTTGCTGGCCGCAGAAGGGTTGGAGCAGGCGTGGCAGCGTCACCGGACTATGCATAATATACTGGCGGATGGTTTAACTAATCTTGGCCTTAAGTTTGTTGTAGCAGCGCCATACCGATTGCCGCAGTTAAACAGTATTTATATCCCGGCAGGAGTAAATGATGCCGCGCTGCGCAGTGCGTTACTGAGTGAATATAATCTGGAAATCGGGGCAGGTCTTGGTGAACTGGCGGGTAAAGCCTGGCGTGTAGGACTAATGGGTTACGGTGCCCGGCGTGAAAATGTCGCTTTGTGTATTCAGGCCCTCACTGAACAACTGTCTTTGCGCTGACAGCAAAGCTCTGGATATGGTAAATATCTGCAAAAAGAACTGCCAATATCTATCGATAACAGCTATCTTGAAACGGTAAATCACCCAGAGGATGTATGCTATGCCGGTAACAGCTGAGCTTAATGCTGAGATAAAAATTCTGAATTTATATAATCTCGACTCCCAGATGGAAGGCTTAAAAGTACATAAAGATGCGGATAGTGAAACCCGGGCCGCGATTGCCCGTCTGCATCAGAAAGGCCTGCTGACCCAAAGCGATGGTGGCTACCTGACTGATTTAGGTGTGCATTGCGCCGAGCATATTCAAATTGCGTTGCGTATTTTAACTACCCGGTAAGTTGAAGCCGGTCTGATTAATCAGGCCGGTTCAGCTTTTTCAAGCGGGCAGCATGCTGTTTTAAATATTGCTGCAGTTGCAATAATGCCTGCGGGTCATCGGCAAACAGGGCCCGCTGATATAAGCTATCTACTGTATCGAGCAAGGCTGCATCTTCCGGGTTGTATTTTTGCAGCGTGTGAATGAACTGGCTGATATGCTGGCTTCCCGTTTTATGCTGCAGCAACTTGTCGAAATATTGGTGAATTAACATGACCGGCGCGGCATATTTCGCTGGCCGACGCCGATAACAAGCCAGCCACCATAACCCAACAGCGAGCAGCAGTAACGCCGCTGTAACTGCCAGCAACTTGCCGGCTGCTTTGATTTGCTGCCACAAATTATGCTGTTGGTTGTCGTCAAATCCCAGAACCCATACTGACCAGTAATAATCCAGATGCATTAATTGCTGACTCAGATAGTTAATTGCAGAGAAGCGGAGCCATGTTGCCTGCAATTGCTGTTGTTCATCAGCAGATAACACGGCATCCAGTCCGGCCAGTACCCGCTCAGGGGCAATAACCGCAGTCGGATCGAAGCGTTGCCAGGCACCATTATCATAATATTCAACCCAGGCATGTGCTTCACGTTGTCGTACTTCGAGATATTGTTGCTCCTGATGCCAGACGCCCCCCTGATAACCGCCAACAACTCGGGCCGGCACACCTGCCTCGCGCAATAGTACTGCGGTGGCTGAGGCATAATGGCTGCAAAAACCGGTGCGGCTGTCAAATAAAAAAGCATCAATACTGTTGGTGCCGAGGGAAGGCGGATTTAAGCTGTAATAAAATGGCTGCTGGCGAAACAGGATGCTGATTTGCTCGATTAATGCCGCTGTTGAGCCGGCACGGGCGGCAAGTTCGGCTGCCAGCACTTTAGTTTGTGGATTAGCAGTAGTGGTGCGGCTGTTAAGCTGTTGCTCCAGAACGGTATCTGACGGCAACGGTGTTAAGATACTGCTTAACTGATAACTCAGGCGTTGATTTACCGGGCGGCGGGCTTCCACCAGATAGGCTGCTGTAGGGCGCACAGCACTGGCGTACGCCACTGGTAAACCCAGAGCAAATAAACTGCGCTGATTACTGACTTCTGCAATAATCTGATAGCTTAGGAGCTGGCCGCTAGCAGGGTTATCTGACTGCGGATTAAAAGGCTGGTGACGCTCAAACCGCTGGTTAACTGTCCAGCTGCGGCCATCAAAATCTTCATACACCTTTGCCCGCCAGTATAATTGCTGACGAGGTGGCATGGTGTCAGTGAAAATCGCCCGAAACGCCAGTTTGTCGCTTTGTACCAGGTTTTCGATACTGCCTGGATCAAGAGTATCTGCCAGGCCGGTCACCGCGGCCTCAGCCGTTGGGAGCCGCCACAGGGGCTGTAAGCGTGGAAATAATAAAAACAGTGAGAGCCAGACCGGCAGGGTGATCAGCACAGCTTTGGTAAATTGCAGTAGCTGCAGTTGATGTTGCTTACTGGCATAAAGCCGGTAATGGCAGTACAGGGTAAACACGAGCAGGGCCAGAATAAATAAACTGATTATCATACTCTGGTAGAAAATAAAGCAGCAGGCCAACAGGAAATATAACACCCACAGCAGCTGATGACTGTCATGTCGCTGGCGGATCAACACCAGCCGGCTGGCAGCCGATAACAGCAATATTTGTAACATGAAATGAAACACGCCGCTTTGTCTGATACTGATAAGCAGTAGCAGCAAAATAACCGCGGCGATAATGTTAATACGCGCCAGTTTATTTATCTTATTATTTTGCTGTAACGGCCAGCGATAAAGCAGCAGCCCCAGTAAAACAGCGCTGTACCAAAGGGGCAGGGCCTGATGCAACAACACGATTATCGCAACCAGAATAACGTAAAACGACAGGATTGTCTGGCGACTTAACAGGATTAGCATAGGGCTAACTCCCGCAGACAGCGTTCAAGATGTTGTTGCCCACAGGATGGACTGATATTTTTATCTTTAATCCGCAGACCATAAGGTTTACTGCGCTGTTCAAGTTGCAACATCAGATAACAGGCTTTGGATAACACCTGCTCAAGCGCCGCGCCACTAAGTGGTGGAATGCTAATCCAGTCCGGATCAGGTTGCGGATTGCCGTTCGCCTGTTTAATAACCGGATTGTCAGGATCCCGGGCCAGCCGCTTCCAAAGCATCAGTTTAAGACTGTCACCGGCCTGATAATGCCTGATGGTATCGTAGTCCTGATGGCTCTGTTGTCTGGAGCCGTGGTTATCAATGCTTGTTACCGCGATTTCTGTTGCAAGTGGTTTTGGGAACACCCAGTAGTGATAATCCAGGTTAAGCAGGCTTTTGCAGTTAAATAAGCCAAACGGATAATTACTTTGTAATGTTAATCGGGGTAAAGGCAGGTAACCCCGCTGCACCGTCAGTAACGGTACCATTAACGGTTGACGATTGTCTTCAGATATCGTGTGGCCATCCGCGGCGTTAAAATAGCATTGCAGTTGCTGCCGGGGCTGTTCACTTTGTATGGCGACCGGCACCATTAATGTTTCTTCAGCATAAGCAGTTAAAACCGGTGCACAGCTTATTGTCAGCCCGTGTAAATTGCGCCAGGCCAGAGCCAGCGCTAACAGTAACACTGCGACTAGTATATAGCTCATTAATAGAATTAAATTGTTTTGATAATTTGTGCCAAGCAGGTATAACAAAATCAGCAACAGTATGTACCAGAGCCCGAAACGGCTTGGCAGAATATAAATAATCTTCTGGCTGAGAGTGACCTGCCGGGCTTTAGGTTGACGGCTGTCAAGCCACTTATCAAACAACAGTTGCAGCTGGCGTTTGATATTTTTCATAGCGGACAATCGGTTTGTTCCAACAGGATCTGGCTAAGATTGTGACTGGCCGCGCTTGAGCGCGGATCAAGCCGATGCTCAGCAACAGATGGAAATACCCGTTGCACATCATCAGCAGTGGTAAAGTCTCTGCCAGCGAGCAGAGCATGAGCTTTACTTGAACGCAGTAAAGCTTTTGACGCCCGGGGAGATAAGGGCAGCATATCATTGCGGTTGCGACTGGCATCAACCAGACTGAGCAGATAATCTATCACGGCATCCGTCACTTTAACGGCGCTCAGCTGCAGTTGCAGACTTTTAAGGGTGTAACTGTCCAGTTGTTGGGTTAAAAACTGCAGTCTTGAACCTTTGCTATCATCGACAAGCAGCTGATGCTCAGCGGCTCGCTCTGGAAAACCTAATGATAACCGCATTAAAAAGCGGTCCAGCTGTGACTCAGGCAACGCTGATGTACCCGCGTGAAACAGCGGGTTCTGGGTCGCGATAACGAAAAATGGGCTTGGCAATGGTCGGGTTTCTCCGTCTGTCGTAACCTGACGTTCTTCCATTGCTTCTAACAAGGCACTCTGGGTTTTCGGGCTGGCCCGGTTTATTTCATCGGCGAGTAATACCTGAGAGAACACAGGGCCAGGTTGAAAATGAAATTGCTGTGACCGGGCATCATAAATGCTGATACCGGTTAAATCGGCTGGCAGCAAATCACTGGTAAATTGCACCCGCCGGTAACTCAGTCCCAGACTGTTTGCTAAAGCATGAGCAAGCGTTGTTTTGCCAAGACCCGGTAAGTCTTCCAGCAATAAATGGCCTTCGGCCAGCAAGCAACATAGCGCCAGACGTATTTGCTGTTGTTTGCCGAGAATCACCTGATTAAGACTGTGTTCGACTTGATGTAATTGCGCTAACACGCCATCTCCTTACTGCTGATACCAGCAAGCGGCTACTGCCACTTACCCGGGGGGACTGAAAATGTTGTTTCAGTAACAAATAACATGGCCAGCATCTCTATACTAGCTGCTTTGACGCGGGGATCAATAAAAGTGACAGAGCGCCGATCAGGCCTGTCTGGCAACGGCAGGCTGATTTTCAATTATCTGGTTGGATTGCTGCAACCAACGCAGCAATTCAACTCTGTTGCGAGCCTGGGTTTTTCTGAAAATTGCTGACAGATGGGCTTTAACCGTATGTGCACTGATATTCAAGATGGCAGCAATTTCTTTATTGCGTGCGCCCTCAGCAACCAGACCAATGATTCGTTTCTCTTGCTTAGTCAGTTGGGCATTGGCGGTTGCCACATCCGGATTTAATTTCCTGGGTTTATTAATCAGCAGATCTACAACGTCTGACATCACTGTCCGGGAGTAATAAAGCTGGCCTGCCATCAGTGTTTTCAGGGCTGTCAGAACGCGATCCAATTGCTCATCGCGGTAAATCAGTCCGCGTAAGCCGCTGTGCACAGCCATGGCCGGGTCGATAAGGGCGCGTTCAGCCTGAAAAATAAACACCGGATAGCGCTGCATCAACTGGGCGAGTTCACCTGTTATGCCTTTTTTTGTAAGAAAGTGACTGTTAAACTGGCAGCCTACCAACACCCCTGACTTAACCGGTAGTTGCATAAAGTCATGGTTGTTACATTGCTGTACTTTTATACCAACTGATTGCGCTAACATGGTGGTATTATGCAACTGCTGGCGCTCTGTGAGTATTATCAGTCTGGAAAACCGTTCCATTGTTTTCACCTCCAAACGACTTTAGTCTGAACCTTTGACTAATACGACTTTGGATATACTGTACTGCGTGGCGACGAATTGCAACTAATGATAATTAGCAGATAAAAATAATAACGGGGCAGTCTGGCTGGTTCTGCAGCTAATGTTTAGTGTTGGGAATTACAATTAACAGAGAAAATGAACACCAGGGAAATGTCATGCGTGCAAAAAGAGTATTAATTGTCTGTCTTGGTAATATTTGTCGTTCACCAACAGCACACGCTGTTCTTGAACATAAAGCCAGGTTACACAATGTGAATATTGAAATTGACTCAGCGGGTACCAGTGCGTCACACAAGGGTGAACGACCCGACAATCGCAGTGTAAAAGCCGCCAGCGCCAGAGGTTATCAATTTAACGGCCTTTATTCCCGTCCTGTTGCCGACCATGATTTTGATGATTTTGATCTTATTCTGGCAATGGATAATGACAATCTGACCGAGTTAAAACGACGTTGCCCGCCGGAGCACGCTCACAAACTCAGACTTTTCCTGTCCTTTCATCCAGACTATCCTGCATTAAGCGAGGTACCTGATCCATACTACAGTGGTAGCAAAGGTTTCGAGTTAGTACTTGATTTAATTGAACATGCCTGCGACAAGTTATTGGTGGCGCCGGTGCTGACAGACTCTTAGGCTGTTTTAAGCTTATGCCGTTATTAGCTTGGTTAGTGCGAAAAACTCTGAGAACAAGATTGAATTTACGTCCGGAAGTCTATAACTTTGCAAATGTCGTTTTATTACATCGTATAGGATTATCATTGTGACCAACTGGACGCCAGATAGCTGGCGAGCGCTGCCCATTCAACAACAACCGTCGTATCAGAACCAGCAGCTTTTAAAGCAAGTTGAACAGCAGCTTCATCGTTATCCACCGCTGGTGTTTGCTCAGGAAACCCGGGATCTGCATGCTCAGTTAGGTCAGGTTGCAAAAGGCGAAGGCTTTTTGTTGCAAGGCGGCGATTGTGCAGAGAGTTTTAACGATTTTAATGCGCCAAAAATTCGCGATACCTTTAAGGTCTTACTGCAGATGGCGGTGGTGCTGACCTATGCCGGCGGCTTGCCGGTGGTAAAAGTCGCCAGAATGGCAGGGCAATATGCCAAGCCGCGATCCAGTGATCTTGAAACGATAAACGGTGTCACGCTGCCCAGCTACCGTGGTGATATTGTTAACAGTTTTGAATTTACCGAAACGGCCCGTGAGCCAGATCCAAACCGGCTGATAACGGCTTATCATCATTCTGCTGCGACCCTGAATCTGCTCAGAGCGTTTGCGCAGGGCGGACTTGCTGATTTACACCAGGTTAGTAAATGGAATATGGGATTTGTCGAGTCGAACCCGTTAAAAGACAGATACCAGAATGTCGCACAGCGGATCCAGGAAGCCCTGCGCTTTATGGAAATTTGTGGTATCACCGCCCAGAATTCCCCGTCTATCCGGGAAACGCAACTTTTTACATCGCATGAAGCGCTACTGCTCAACTATGAAGAAGCCTTAACCCGGCGCGATTCACTGACCGGTGACTGGTATGATTGTTCTGCTCATATGGTATGGATTGGCGAGCGGACCCGCCAGTTAGATCATGCTCATCTGGAGTTTTTCCGGGGAATTCATAACCCTGTCGGGGTAAAAGTTGGACCGGGAATGGAGCCGGATGAGTTAATCAGACTGATTGATGCGCTGAATCCGAATAATACCGCTGGCAGATTAACGCTGATTACCCGGATGGGCGCGGATAAGCTGGCGGATAAGTTACCGGCCTTAGTGCGCAAGGTTAAAGCAGAAGGGCGGACGGTAGTCTGGAGTTCTGATCCGATGCATGGCAATACGGTTAAGGCCAGTAATGATTTTAAAACCCGTGATTTTGAAGCAATTTTAAGAGAAATCCGAAATTTCTTTGCGGTACACAAAGCCGAAGGCACCCATGCAGGAGGTATTCATCTGGAGATGACTGGGGAGCATGTTACTGAATGCACCGGCGGGGCCTATGGCTTAAGTGAGCATGATTTAAGCAAACGCTATTATACCCAATGTGATCCACGGTTAAATGCTGATCAGGTGTTGGAACTTGCTTTTTTGATTGCTGATACACTCAGTGCTAATCGTAAGTAAAAGCACAGATCCGCTTATAAGTTGTTGGTCGAACAGGCCTCTTTGGCCTGTTCGTTAATATTTGTGCCGCTTTAATCCGGTTTTGGCAATGATTTTCGCTGAAATTTCTTCTATCGACAAATGAGTAGAGTTCAGAAAAGGGATCTGCTCCCGGCGATATAATGCCTCGACTTCATTTAATTCTAATGTGCATTGCCGGATAGACGCATAGCGGCTGTCCGGCCGGCGTTGCTGGCGGATTTGACTGAGCCGCTCAGCCGTTATACTCAGACCAAATAACTTATCTTTGTTACGCATCAGCTCGGCTGGCAATCGCAATCTTTCCATATCCTCTTCTACAAACGGATAATTAGCCGCTTTAATACCATATTGCAGTGCCAGATACAGACTGGTAGGGGTTTTCCCAGAGCGGCTTACGCCGATCAGAATAATGTCTGCCTGGTCGAAATTCTTCATGTTGGCGCCATCGTCATTAGCCAGAGCGAAATTCACCGCATCAATTCTGAAATCATAAGTTTTTTCATGCATGCTGTGGGTGCGATGGGTCTTAGGTACAGGTGCGATGCCCAGTTCGCGTTGAATGGGTTCAACAAAGCTATTAAGAAAGTCATAACAAATACCATTGCTGCTGTTAATTATGTGTCTTAAATTATCGTCAACGAATGTCTGAAAAATAAGCGGCTTTACTCCTGTTGTTTTATACCGATCATTAATCCGATTTTTTACCTGTTCCGCCATATCGGCTGTCTCTACAAAAGGAATAGTAATGTGTTCGAATTGTGCCGGGAATAGCGTCAGTAACGCATGGCCAAATACCTCAGCGGTAATAGCTGTACCATCAGAAATATAAAAAGCGGTTCGCACGGTAAACTCCGATTTGTTGTTATTAAATTACATGAAAATTAAGGTTTTAAATAAGTTCAGCCAGAGTGTAAAATCAGTGTGCCTTGTAATGCTAACGGTAAGCTTACACGCCCTACGACAAAAAATGGAGACAAACTGTGCAAGAATTTGTGATTTGGTATGAAAAACTGGGTATGCACGATGTGGATCGGGTAGGGGGTAAAAATGCTTCCCTCGGCGAAATGATCAGTAACCTGGCTAATGCCGGGGTGCAGGTGCCCGGTGGTTTTGCCACCACAGCTGAGGCCTTCAATCAGTTTCTTGAGCAAAGCGGAGTAAATGAGCGTATTTACCAGTTGCTGGATGGCCTGGATGTCGATGACGTGACAGCGCTGAGTAAAGCCGGAGCCAAAATCCGGCAATGGGTGATTGAGACGCCTTTTCAACCTGAACTGGAGCAGGCTATTCGGGAAGCTTACCAGCAGTTACATTCCGATCCAGCCCATGATGTTTCCTTTGCTGTCCGCTCTTCGGCAACAGCTGAAGATATGCCCGACGCGTCTTTCGCCGGACAGCAGGAAACGTTTTTAAATGTCCGCGGCTATGATGCTGTTATTACAGCTATTAAACATGTTTTTGCCTCATTATTTAATGACCGGGCCATTTCATATCGGGTGCATCAGGGCTACGACCACCGGGGGGTGGCATTGTCGGCGGGCGTGCAGAAAATGGTTCGCTCTGATATTGCCTCTTCCGGTGTTATGTTCAGTATTGATACTGAATCAGGTTTCGAAGACGTCGTATTTATTACTTCTTCCTATGGTTTGGGTGAGATGGTTGTTCAGGGCGCGGTTAATCCTGATGAGTTTTATGTCCATAAACCGACCCTCGCAGCCGGCCGGCCCGCGGTTGTTAAGCGCAACATCGGCAGCAAAAAAGTTGAAATGGTTTACTCGGCCGAGCAAAGCCACGGCAAACAGGTAAAAATTATTGATGTAGACAGTAGCCGCAGTCAGCAGTTTTCGTTAACCGATGCCGAAGTGGAAGAACTGGCTAAACAGGCCGTGATTATTGCTGACCATTATGGCAGGCCCATGGATATAGAATGGGCAAAAGATGGCAATGATGGCAAGCTGTACATTGTTCAGGCGCGCCCGGAAACAGTGAAAAGTCGCGAAGACAGCAACAGCATGGAGCGTTTTCAGTTGCAGGGCACCGCTGCGGTACTGGTAGAAGGCAGGGCGATTGGCCAGCGAATTGGCAGTGGCACCGCAAAGGTACTTAAAGGCATTGAACAGATGGATCAGATTATGCCAGGCGATGTACTGGTAACCGATATGACTGATCCTGACTGGGAACCCATTATGAAACGGGCCTCAGCCATTGTTACCAACCGGGGAGGGCGTACCTGCCATGCCGCCATTATCGCCAGAGAATTGGGAATACCGGCTGTCGTTGGTTGTGGTGATGCGACCAGCAAAATTAAGACAGGGCAGCAGGTTACGGTTTCCTGTGCTGAAGGTGATACCGGCTTTATTTATGATGGCAAGCTGGAATATAAAGTGCTTAGCAGCCGGATAGATCAGATGCCAGCGCTTGATCTGAAAATTATGATGAATGTCGGTAATCCTGAACGGGCATTTTCCTTTGCCAAATTACCTCATGCTGGTATCGGCCTTGCCCGGCTTGAATTTATTATCAACAGAATGATTGGTGTGCATCCCAAAGCTTTACTGAATTTTGATAAGCAAACCCCTGAGCTGCAAGCAACTATCAGTGACATGATTGCCGGTTATGCCAACCCGGTGGAATTTTACATTGCAAAATTAACAGAGGGCATTGCCACACTGGCCTGTGCTTTTGCACCACAAAAAGTTATCGTCCGGATGTCTGATTTTAAATCGAACGAATATGCTAACCTGGTCGGCGGGCGGCAGTACGAGCCCCATGAGGAAAACCCAATGATTGGCTTTCGGGGCGCATCGCGTTATATCTCTGAAGATTTCCGGGACTGTTTTGCACTGGAAGTTGAAGCGTTAAAACGTGTGCGTAATACGATGGGGTTCACTAATGTCGAAGTTATGATCCCGTTTGTCCGTACTTTACAGGAGGCCGCGGCAGTGATCGATTTGCTGGCTGAACACGGACTAAAGCGCGGCGAAAATGGTCTGCGGGTCATTATGATGTGTGAGTTGCCGTCTAATGCGTTACTGGCAGAAGAGTTTTTAGAGTATTTTGATGGTTTCTCTATTGGTTCCAATGATTTAACTCAGTTAACACTGGGCCTTGATCGAGACAGTGGTTTGATTGCACATTTATTTGATGAGCGTAATCCAGCGATTTACAAGTTGCTGGAGATGGCTATTAAAACCTGTAAAGCCAAAGGCAAATATATTGGTATTTGCGGTCAGGGACCTTCAGACCATGAAGACTTTGCGGGCTGGCTGATGCAGCAAGGTATCGACAGTGTATCGTTAAACCCGGATACGGTGCTGGAAACCTGGCTATATCTGGCAGAAAAGTTTGGCAAACATTAATGTGTACTGTTACAAAGCCCCGCAATGCGGGGCTTTTTTTTGGCTGAGTTTCGTTTAAAGCAGCTTGATATAAAAAATTCGTACAAAAAACCATTAAACAATTGCTGCAGATGGCTGCAGACATAGCTATTAGCGGCTTGTTATGGCAAATTACTGACAAATTAAACTAAAAAACCGACAACAATAATTACAGGGGACGCTCATGGAAGCCTTGGTCAGCACCGTCAATAGTATTATCTGGAGCCCGGCACTGATATTTCTGTGTCTTGGCGCAGGTTTGTTTTACTCCATCATCACCCGTTTTGCCCAGGTCAGACATTTTAAAGAAATGTGTAAGCTGCTGTTCAGTGGCAATGAATCAGATAAAGGTATTTCATCGTTTCAGGCATTGGCAGTGTCATTATCAGGCCGGGTGGGTGTGGGTAATATCGCCGGGGTTGCTGCTGCTATCGGTTTTGGTGGCCCGGGCGCTGTATTCTGGATGTGGGTAGTGGCATTTCTAGGGGCCAGCACCGCTTATGCAGAATCCACTTTAGGCCAGGTGTATAAGGTTGAAGAAGACGGCCAATATCGCGGTGGTCCTGCCTACTATTTTGAGCGGTGTCTGGGCCAGAAATGGTTAGCGGTGTTATTTGCACTGTCAGCCATCATTGCCTGTGGTGTCTTTCTGCCTGGTGTGCAGGCCAATGCGGTGGGTAATGCTTTTACCCAGGTTTTTGGTGAAGGCACCATGGTGGTTACCAGTTTTGGCGAGGTGGCGAGTTTAAAGCTGGTGGCATTAGCGATTATTCTGATTGTCCTTGCCTTTATTATTTTCGGCGGTATCAGACGCATTGCCCACTTTACGCAAATTGTCGTGCCGTTTATGGCGCTGGGCTATATCGTGATGGCGTTAATCGTGGTGTTTCTGAATCTGGATAAAGTCCCCGGCATTTTCAGCCTAATTATCTCTGACGCCTTTACTGCACAGGCCGGCATGGGGGCAGCAATTGGTTGGGGGGTTAAACGCGGGATTTATTCTAACGAGGCCGGTCAGGGCACAGGTCCGCATGCAGCAGCTGCGGCAGAAGTGGATCACCCGGCACAACAAGGTCTGGTGCAGGCATTCTCGGTTTATGTTGATACCTTATTTGTTTGTACTGCTACAGCGTTAATGATTCTGATCACTTCCCAGTATAATATTCAAACTGAAGATTTTAATGCCGCAACGGGTGCCGGCACCATGATCCTGCAAAATATCGATGCGGCGACAGAAGTGGCTTCACCGGCCTTTACTCAAATGGCCTTGAATAATGTCTTTGGTCAGTTTGGCCAGGCTTTTGTCGGCATTGCTATTTTCTTTTTTGCCTTCACGACTATCCTGGCGTACTACTACATTGCAGAAACAAACGTCTCGTATTTAAATCGTTATTTTAAAGGCAAGATCCCTCTGGTACTGGTCAAAATTATCATCATGGCCATGGTTGCTTACGGCACGGTAAACAGCTCAGGCTATATCTGGGGAATTGGTGATATTGGTGTCGGCTTGATGGCCTGGATTAATATTCTGGGTATTCTGGCTATTTTCTTTGTCGCCAAGCCGGCTATCTTATGTCTGCGGGATTATGAAGAACAAAAAAGAGCCGGTGGGCCTATTGTGTTTGATCCGGTGAAACTGGGCATAAAAAATGCCACATTCTGGGAAAAGCGGCTGGTCAAACAACAGAAACAGCAATCGTAACTTGATTATGGGTAACAGCCCGGCATCACTGCCGGGTTTTTTATAGCCCAGTCAGGCTGCTATGCTGTCGTTAACTTTGCTTCATCGTTACTGTTGCACCATACTAAAGATAATAGCAATGAATGTTCTGAGCAGAGGAGATAGATGATGCTGACAACCAAATTTTTCCAAGGTGCCCTGACCATCCTGTTAGCCGGCTGTTTGCTGCTGGTAGGCTGTGAGCGTGAACGGCAAAGTCTTGAAGCACAAACAGATGAAGCCGGCCTGGCAATAAAAAGTGAAGACGGGACCGGTGATGACGTCGATATTACCCATGCCGTTCATACTGCACTCAGAGCAGAGCAGCGTTTGGCTAACTTAAATATTCTGGTAGAAACCAGTAAAGGTGATGTCAGGTTGCATGGTGAAGTGGCGACACAAGCCCAGCGCGAGCTGGCAGAAAACATTGCTGCAGCAACACCCGGCGTCCATGCCGTAAATAATGATTTAGAGGTTATCGGAACGCCGCCGCAATAGTTGACGCGGCGTTTGGCTAATTAATCTATCCCGATAAACCCGCCTGTCTGATGGGCCCATAATTGTGCATAAATGCCGCCGGCGGCAACCAGTTCATTATGGGTGCCTTGCTCGGCGATATTACCATTGTCCAGCACAATAAGCCGGTCCATCTGGGCGATGGTTGATAAGCGGTGGGCAATAGCAATAACGGTTTTGCCTGCCATTAACGTATTTAAGCTGGCCTGAATAGCTGCTTCGACTTCTGAATCAAGAGCCGAAGTTGCTTCGTCAAGAATTAAAATAGGGGCGTTTTTTAACAGCACTCTGGCAATGGCAATGCGCTGGCGCTGTCCCCCTGACAGTTTGACACCGCGCTCACCAACCTGAGCATCAAGGCCTTTATTACCTTTGGGATCAGTCAAATCATCGATAAAATCGCTGGCTTCAGCTTGCTCTGCTGCTAACAGTAGCTCGGCTTCAGTCGCATCAGGTTTTCCATAAGCAATATTTTCCCGAACAGAGCGGTGTAGCAAAGAAGTATCCTGCGTTACCATAGCAATGTGCTGGCGCAGACTCTCCTGACTGACAGTGCTGATATCCTGACCATCAATCAGTATTTTACCCTGTTCGACATCATAAAAGCGCAACAGCAGATTCACCAGCGTCGATTTGCCGGCTCCGGAGCGACCAACCAGCCCGACTTTTTCACCGGGATGAATGACAAGATTAAGGTTATTCAGCACTGCGGCTTTGCCACCTTCTGCTACCGTTTTGCCATAATTAAAACTGACTGCGTTAAATTCAATTTTGCCAGCAGGCACGCTTAACTTGCCGGCACCAATCTTGTCGGTCACCGCAATAGGCCGGGAAAGGGTAGCGATACCGTCGGCAACAGTGCCAATGTTTTCAAACAAGGCGCTGACTTCCCACATAATCCACTGAGCCATACCATTTAAACGCAGTGCCAGACTGATAGCGATGGCAATAGCCCCTACAGTAATGGCACTGCCAGCCCACAGGTATAAAGACAAGGCAGCAACACTGAACACCAGAATATAATTCAGGCTTTGTACAGATACGCTCAGACCGGTGGCCAGCCGCATTTGCTGATAAACGGGTTGCAGAAAAACATCCATACTGTCCCTGGCATAGCGCTCTTCACGATTGGTATGAGAGAATAACTTAATAGTGGTAATGTTGGTGTAGCTATCGACTATCCGGCCGGTCATCTCAGAGCGTGCATCAGCCTGCGCGGTTGATACTTTTTTCAGCCTGGGGACAAAATAAAACTGCAGGCCAATATAAAATAACAGCCAGATTAGCATTGGTATAATCAGTCGCAAGTCTGCGTCTGCTACAAAAAACAACATTGCCCCGAAATACACCAGCACATAGACCATAACGTCGAGTAATTTCATTACGGTTTCCCGTACAGACAAGGCAGTTTGCATAACTTTAGTGGCAATCCTGCCGGCAAAGTCGTTCTGATAAAAGCTGACACTCTGGCGAAGCAGGTAACGGTGGGCCAGCCAGCGAATTGACATCGGATAGTTACCTAATAATGTCTGATGTACTATCGCTGAGTGTATAAACGTCATCAGTGGCAGTAATATCAGGGTCACGATTGCCATGCCTATTAAGGTATGACGTTCATCAATAAAGAAATTTTCCGGATCCTTTGCAACCAGCCAGTCGACGAGCTGTCCCATAAAACTAAACAGTGATACTTCAAGAATGGCCAGTAACCCTGAGGATAGTGACATTAACAATAAAGAACCTTCCATGCCCTTAGTGTAATGACGACAAAACGCCAGTAAACCACGTGGTGGCTGGCCAGGCTCTGTTGCCGGAAAAGGTCTGGTCAGTCGTTCAAAAAAACCTAACATAGAGAATCCTGAATACAAATAGAAAAAAACGCTCGCTAGTGTAGCCGATTTTACCGATCCGGAGCAGGTTTATCCCTGAATTGTCAGCAGACAACAGACCATTCAGAATGACGTTATTCACTCAAATTGTTATATTGTATCAAAATATTACTGTAGCCACGTCAATCCAGCCTGTTATAATCTGCGTAATTGTTCACTTATTTTGACCAAGCTCAGGCCCGATGTGTTCTAGCTGCTGTGCCTTTAAAGCTGAGATGTAAAATGACCATTAAACTTGTTACGTCCACTGTATTACCGACACCTTTTGCTGAGTTCAGGCTACATGGCTTTCTGGCTGATAACGGTAAAGAGCATGTTGCGCTGACCCTCGGGGATGTTACAACCGGCGAACCGGTTTTAGCCAGAGTCCATTCTGAATGTTTAACCGGAGATGCCCTGTTCAGTCTGCGCTGCGATTGCGGGCCACAGTTAGAAGCCGCCATGCGAAAAATTGCTGATCTGGGCCGGGGTTGTATTTTATATTTGCGGCAGGAAGGCCGTGGTATTGGCTTGATCAATAAAATCAGGGCGTATGCAGAGCAGGATAAAGGGCTTGATACGGTAGAAGCGAATGAAATCTTGGGTTTTCTGCCCGATATGCGGGAGTACGATATCGCGGCACAAATGTTTGAGCAGCTGGGCGTAAGACAAATACGCCTACTGACCAATAATCCAAGAAAATTAAAAGCACTGACTGAGGTTGGCGTAAACATACTGGAACGGGTACAGCATCGGGTTAAGACCACGGCGCACAGTCATCGCTATCTGGCAACCAAAGCTGCTAAAATGGGCCATATGGAGTGAGCTGCTGTTTATGATCCCAAAACTTACTCCTGAGTTAGCGCTGGACCCCAGCATCATCGCATTTAACAAAGCGTTGCTCGCTGCCGGCTTTGGCGGCGATATTGAAACCAGCTACGGTAGCCGTCTGGCCGTGGCAACCGATAACAGTATTTATCAGGCGTTGCCCCAGGCCGTATTATTGCCAAAATCCACTGATGATGTAGTTATCCTGACCTCGCTGGCACAAACCTCCAGTTTTTCCCATATTAAGTTCAGTCCCCGTGGTGGGGGTACCGGTACCAACGGCCAAGCACTTACTGAACATGTGGTGGTCGACTTATCCCGCTATATGCGTGGTATTCTTGAAATTAATGTTGAGCAGCGCTGGGTAAGGGTCCAGGCCGGTGTCATCAAAGATCAGCTGAATGCATTTTTAAAACCCTATGGTTTTTTCTTTGCGCCGGATCTTTCTACCTCAAACCGGGCCACTATTGGCGGCATGATTAATACCGACGCATCCGGACAGGGTTCTCTGGTGTATGGCAAAACCAGCGATCATGTACTGGCATTAAAAACGGTACTTGTTGATGGCAATGTTTTAAAAAGCCATAAAATGGCCACTTTTGAAGCTGAACACCGTGCTGAAATGCCTAATAGCATTGGTCGGATTTATCGCCAGGTGCTGGATAGCTGTCGCCAGTTCAGACCGCAAATTCTTGACAAGTTTCCGCGCTTAAATCGTTTCTTAACCGGCTATGATTTAGAGCATGTATTTAATGACGATTTAACTGAATTTGATTTATCCAGAATTATTACCGGCTCGGAAGGTTCTCTGGGTTTCGTCACTGAAGCTAAATTAAATATTACTCCGATTGCCCGCTTTAAATGTCTGCTTAATGTCAAATATGACAGTTTCGAAAGTGCCCTCAGACACGCCCCTTTCCTGGTGGCGGCTGAGGCCACCTCTGTGGAGACGGTTGACAGCAAAGTATTGAACCTGGCCCGCAATGATATTATCTGGCATCAGGTTAAAGAATTAATTACTGACGTGCCTGGTGCTTCGATGCAAGGCCTGAATATGGTCGAATACAACAGTGAGGATCAGGCAGAAATTGAGCAGAAAATTGCTTCTCTGACAGCGAAATTAGACGCTGCCATGCGTTCTAAAGCAGATGGTATCATTGGTTACCAGTTAACGTACGACAGTGCTGCTATCAGTAATATTTATGCCATGCGTAAAAAAGCGGTAGGGTTGCTCGGGAATACCCCGGGTGCACAAAAACCAATTGCTTTTGCTGAAGATACCGCCGTGCCACCTGAAAACCTGGCTGATTTTATTATGGAATTCAGGGCTTTATTGGATGGGTATGGCTTACACTACGGCATGTTCGGTCATGTCGATGCCGGAGTACTACATGTCAGACCGGCTTTGGATTTATGTGATCCTGATCAGGAAAAATTGCTAAGGACCATATCAGACCAGGTAGTGGCGCTAACCGCTAAATATGGCGGTTTGATGTGGGGTGAACACGGCAAAGGTTACCGCAGCGAATATGGCCCTGCATTTTTTGGAGACGAACTGTTTACCGAGCTTCGTAAAATAAAAGCGGCCTTTGATCCGCGCAACAGGGTTAATCCCGGGAAAATTTGTACGCCCTATGCCAGCAATGAACAGCTGGTATCTGTTGATGGCCAGAAAAGAGCCTGGTTTGACCGACAGATACCGGTATCAGTGAAAACCAGTTTTGACAGCAGTATAAACTGTAATGGCAATGGTCTGTGTTTTAACTATGACGAAAGCTCGCCAATGTGTCCGTCCAGTAAGGTAACCAAAGATCGCCGCCACAGTCCGAAGGGCCGGGCAGGGCTGATGCGTGAGTGGTTGCGCCTGAACCAGTTGCAAGGCGCAGATATTTTAGCCAGCGAACAGCAGTTGCTTGAACACGCGTCTGGATTTCGTTCACTATGGCCAAAAATCAGAAATACCCTAGCGAAACAGCAAGGTGAGCCAGACTTTTCGCATGAAGTGCTGGAAGCGATGGAAGGGTGTCTGGCATGTAAAGCCTGTGCCAGCCAGTGTCCGGTTAAAGTAGACGTACCGTCTTTTCGTTCCCGGTTTTTGCAGCTGTACCATAGTCGTTATTTAAGACCGGCAAAAGATTATATTGTCGCTAATATTGAACGGACCGCCCCGTTGCTGGCAAAAGCCCCCGCGCTGGTTAATTTTGTGCTAAGACGCAAAGTGACAGCGGCCATCCTGAAAAAGACAGTCGGTTATGTTGATACGCCGTTGTTATCGGTACCGACGCTTGCCGGGCTTACCGCTGAGAAATATCGGTTTGATCTGCCAGCATTACATCAGTTATCGGCAGCCGATAAAGCCAAAACAGTATTGCTGGTTCAGGATCCTTTCACCAGCTTTTACGAGGCGGAATTGGTGGCTGATGCTTTAAAACTGATTGAAAAAATTGGATTTAATCCAGTGCTATTACCCTTTGTGCCCAATGGCAAACCAGAGCATGTAAAAGGCTTTTTGCGAAAATTCGCCAAAACAGCGGCAACTGCAGCGTCGTTCTTTAACCAGCTTAGGCAACTTAATATACCCATGCTGGGGCTCGATGCGTCTTTAGTGCTGGTCTACCGTGATGAGTATACCAAAGCACTCGCTGATAAACGGGGAGATTTTCAGGTTCAACTGTTGCATGAGTGGCTGGTTCATCAGTCAGTGCCGAAGACAGCGAATACCGCTGATTACGCGCTGCTGGCGCATTGCACTGAAAAAACTGCGTTGCCGGCAGCAGAAAAAGCCTGGCAGCAAATTTTCAGTCAGGCCGGGCTAAATCTTAATCCGGTTGCGGTCGGGTGTTGCGGTATGGCAGGGACCTACGGTCATGAAGCTCAGAATCTTGAAAACAGCAAAATGTTATTTGATATGAGTTGGCGTAAGCCAGTCGAGCAATTTGGCGTTGACCATATTCTGGTAACCGGGTTTTCGTGTCGCAGCCAGGTAAAGCGCTTAGCAGGGCGTAAGCCGCTACATCCTTTACAGGCTTTGCTGCAACGACTTTAAGCATAATAAAAAAGCCCGCAAACAACGGGCTTTTTGTTTAACTGTTAACCGACGGCCGGTTAGAAACGGTATACACCTTTCAGGTAGTAGTAACCACCATTGATGCCCATCGGCGATGTTTCATAATATTTAGCACCGAAAGCATTATTAGGTAAACCAACGGCACTTAAATCAAGTACTTCAGGATCGGTGTCAAAAATGTTCTGGGCGCCGACTGAGACTGAGAAGCTATCATTGATAAAATAACTCAGCTCTGCGTCAAAGGTCACTTTTGCTGAAGCAGTTACTTCTGTACCTGGCTCACCAGGGACACCAATCCAGTCAACATGCACACCCTGATATTCGCCATAATAGTTTGTCCTGACAAATACCGACCAATCATCATACCGCTGATTCCAGCTTAACGTTGCGCGGTGATTTGGCAAGTCGTTTTCAAGCCGTGATACTTTATCCAGGCCGGTGATTGCAGTGGCACTATCAACCTCGGTGTCGTTCCAGTTATAGGCCAGGTTAAAGCTGGCGCGACCATTTAACAAGTCAGTGGAGTAACTGGCAACAAAGTCAATACCTTGTGTTGTGGTGTCAAAATCATTGGTAAAGAAACTAACCTGCTGAATAGAATCAACATTCTTAACGCCAGCGGCTTTTAACGCTTCGCGGTTGGCATCAGTTAAGTTAATTTTACTGGATTGGCTGATACGATCATCAACATCAATCCGGTAGTAATCCAGTGTCATAAAAATCTCTGAACCGGAATAAACCACGCCAACTGCATAACTGGTCGATTCTTCAGGCTCCAATTCTCTGCCGCCAAGTTCCAGCGATACCGGGTTAGTAGGGGGTAATAACGCGGAGTCTACCAGTAAACCTGATGACAGATTTGTCTGAACGTTACTGACATTCGCCTGACCGACGGTAGGCGCCCTGAAGCCGGTACTGTGTGAGCCACGAAGCGCCCAGTCATCAGTCAGCCGGTATTGACCGGTCACTTTGTAATTTAAGGTGGTGCCAAAGGTGTCATAGTCCTCAAAACGTAAAGCAAAACCCATTAAGAATGCTTCAGTAAATTCCGCTTCAATATCGGTATATAAAGCATAGTTTCTGCGGGTTGACACGCCGGCATCTTCTGGTTTAAAGCCCGGAAAGCCATTAGAGCCAATACTAAAGCCCTGGTCGACAAATTCGCCGACCTGGAAAGATGCCAGATCGCCGGCCACCACTTCAAAAGACTCTTCGGTCCACTGCGCTCCGAAAGCCACGGTTAAGTCCTCGTATATTCCTGCCGGTACAAATTTTACAAAATCCGCAGTAAACATTTTTTCCAGCTGAATATACTTACCCGGATTAAATTCAGTGGGGGTATCCAGGCCCAGCGAAGCATTAATGGTATTGGTCATTTTATAAGTAGACTCATTACGGCCAACGGTACCGCTAAAGTCATACATGATGCCTTTCAGCCAACCTTCTTTAAACTCGCCTTTGGTTCCCGCAGTTAATGCTGTATCGGTGATATTACCGCCAAACGTTGGGGTAAATCCGCCAGGGAACATAGAAAAGAAAGTGAAACAGTTGTCTGGTAACGCATTGACGGCTGAATTAACAGCATTAAACGGCAGGTTGTTACCACTACCATCAGTTAGATTGATTGTCGGACAGGCACCCGCTGAGAAGTCAGTGTTACCAATCAACAATGTCTGACCTTCATCATTTGAGAATACCCCGCCACGGTTAAACGGGTTACGGTAATAGAAACCACCGGTTACATCCCGCTCTGAATAATTACCAAACAGGTAAGCTTCTCCGCCATTGCCAAGATCTAAACCGGCATTAACAAATATAGAAATATCATCGTCGATTTCAGGGGAACCCCACACCTGAGTAAGCGGAGCAATATGCGGATTACCCTCTAAAGCAAAAGCCTGGGCGTCCGGACGCTGGACACTGCGACTGGTTGCATTGACATTTTTATACTGGAAACTGGTGTTAATAAAACCCGCATCTGTTAACGGCAAGCCAATATTACCGGCGAATTCAGTGCTGGTGCCGTCACCTTCATAATACTCACCGGTTTTCACTTCAAAACTACCACCACTATCGGCGTCTTTTAAAACAAAGTTTACAACCCCGGCAATAGCGTCAGAGCCATATTGGGCAGCGGCGCCGTCACGTAATATTTCTACCTGTTTTATCGCGATACCCGGGATAACAGAAACATCTGGTCCCTGGGCACCATCATTAATACCACCGCCTAAAAACGCGATAACAGATGATCTGTGCCGGCGTTTGCCGTTAGTCAGTATTAAAGTACTGTCTGCAGGCAGACCCCTTAAATTCATTGGTCTTATTAACGTTGCTGCATCGCTTATCGGATTTGCATGAACGTTCAGAGACGGGACAGTGGTACTTATCATGTTAAGCATATCGGTGCTGCCGTTTTTCATCAGCTCATCGCCACCGATAATATCAACCGGTACAGGTGAGTCGGCAATAGAGCGGGGCGCTGAGCGGCTACCGACCACGGCAATTTTTTCGATATTCTGCTCTTTGGCAGCCGTTTCACTATCTTCCTGAGCGATTGCTGTGCCACTTACTATACCTAACGCAAACGAGGTTGCTATGGCATACTTAATAGCATGCGCAACCGGATGATAATTATTGTTGAATTTCATAGTGTTTTCCTGGATTATTTTTTTGATTATCGCTAGATAACGCTTATTCAGCAGAAGCGCTGTTTTAACCATATTTTAAAATCCTGCTGCTGTCCATCGCAGTTTTAGGGTTGTTGGTCGAAAAAATGGGAACTGAGGATTGCAAAAGTCAGCTGCAGACCAGCTAAAGTGGGGGGAGATGAATAAAATAGTCACAATGCAACCAGCACATTTTGCTGAAATCGTCGCACTGGCGAATCAGGTTCACGGAGATAATTACCTTGATCTGAAAAGCTTAACGCAATTATATCCCCGTGGTATTAAACATGGGATAAATGCTGGTTTTGTTGCCCTGGCTGATGAAAAG
>NZ_JAWVZF010000025.1:0-24247 GCF_033722355.1 Arsukibacterium sp.
ACATATTCAATTTCATCTGATCGGCGCATCGGAATGCGGACGGTAAACTCAGTACCTTTACCCACTTCACTTTGCACATCAATGTCACCGTACATCAGTGAAGTCAGGCGCTGACAAATTGACAAGCCGAGACCAGTACCACCAAACTTACGGGTAATAGAACCTTCAGCTTGATTAAACGGCTGAAAAACATAGTTAATCTGGCGCTGTGTCATACCTCGGCCATTATCGGCGATAGTGAACTGGATTTGGCTGAACTCCATGTTCTCTTCCAGTTTGTCCGCTCGAATTACCACTATCCCTGTTTTCTGCGGTGTGGTTTCAGTAAATTTAATGGCATTTCCCGCCAGGTTATATAATATCTGGCGCAGTCGTACCGGATCTCCGAATAAACCATCCGGTATTTTAGGGTCGATATACAGCTTTAAATCAATCTGGCGCTGGTAGGCGACAGATACAAGGATCCGGCCCACGGCTTCAATAATATCGACTAACGACACCGGAATATTTTCCAGTTCAAGTTTGCCAGCCTCAATTTTCGAGAAGTCCAGAATATCATCCAGAATGCGCAGTAACGAAAACGATGACTCGCGAATCGTATCGGTCATCCGGAACTGCGAGGTGGACAATTGGGTTTTACGAAGCAAATCGATCGTGCCGATGATTCCATTCATTGGTGTCCGTATTTCATGGCTCATGGTCGCCAGGAACGTCGACTTAGCTTCATTTGCCCGCTCGGCAGTTAATTTAGCCGTTTCCAGGGCATCAGTGCGTTCTTTAATCCGGGTATCGACTTCCTGTTTCAGTTGGGCAATATCGGTTTCTGAATTCTTCAATGCCAGCTGGCCTTGTTCAATCCGGCGGAACAGCTGGTTAATGTAGCTACCCAAAACCCCAAAGTTATCATGGGCATGGCTCTCAACACTGCCATCAAACTGGTTTTTATCAAGCGCAGTTTTGGTGCCGCTGACTAAGGGTGTCAGTTTACGGTTAAAGTACACGGAAATAGCGTAAGCAAAGCTTAAACTCAGTAAGATACCCGCCAGCAGGCTACAGCTGAACGCTAGTATTAATGGCATCTGACTGCCTGCTGGCACGTAATGCACATTAATCAGCAGCGTTGTCTCCTCACTACTGATGATTCGGCTGACAATAAAAAAATCGCCTTGCTGTATTTCAAGATTTGCCAGCTCGGGTTCAGGCACAAAATTAGCCACATTAACGGTATTGGCAACCAGCTCCAGTTGCTGGTTAGTCTGACGGTATAAATAAACAGCCCGATTACTGTCAGCATTACGAGCCTGTAACAGCAGCTGTTCCGCAGCCTGAATATTATCATTGCGCAGCGGTATGCGAAGTGCATTGGCAAGGATGGTGGTTTCAGCACTCAGACGGGCCAGCTGATGCTCATCCCGGTTCTGCTCTGGCAGGGTAAACAAGGTAAATAACGCCGCCTGCAACAACAAAATAATCATGGCCATTAATGCCAGCCGGCGAAACATTGGTTTAGTGTAAGAGGTTTTTTCCATCAGCAGTCCATTTAAATGCATTGTACGGCGTACCCGGTAACCGGAGATATTGTAACAACTTTTTGCTCGCAGGCGCAGGGTTAATTTTAACCGCTGGCGAACAAAGCAGCAGAGGTTGGTTATTCACTGTCCGGTTGCAAGGCTTTTAGAAAAAATCTGTTGACTTAGCTTGGTAAAATCCGTTTAATACGACCCGCATTGCCCAGATAGCTCAGTCGGTAGAGCAGCGGATTGAAAATCCGCGTGTCGGTGGTTCGATTCCGCCTCTGGGCACCATCTTTTGGTGTCTTGTTCAGTTACTGCATCGTTGCCTGAGGCAATCAAGCGCAGCATAATTTTACCAGCACAACATTTTTGCCCAGATAGCTCAGTCGGTAGAGCAGCGGATTGAAAATCCGCGTGTCGGTGGTTCGATTCCGCCTCTGGGCACCACTATAAGTTAAAACGCCAGCTTAATGCTGGCGTTTTGCTGTTTAGCGATAAGTAGTTTCAATTTCAGCGAAGTCGCTTTGAGTCTACATAAATTCCAGATTGCTGAAATAGGCAAAAGCGATGTTCTTTGTTAAGCTCAGACGCGTTTTATCAAGCCTGATAGCCATTACAAAAATATCAACATCGGAGTTTTTCATGAAACATGCTATTACCTTGTTAGCGGCTGCCATGCTCAGTGCGTGCGGCGGTGCTAAACAAGATGTAACAACCAGCCAGGATGTCACCGTGAGCGCAGAGCAGCAGCAACTTACTTACCCTGTAACCCGCAAGGGAGAAACCGTCGATAATTATTTTGGCACAGAGGTAGCAGATCCGTACCGCTGGCTGGAAGATGATCGCAGCAGTGAAACTGAAGCCTGGGTTAAAGCACAGAATGAGCTGACCTTCTCTTACCTGGCAGAAATTCCGTTTCGTGACGAAATACGGAAAAAATTAGAAAAATCCTGGAATTTCGAGCGGATTGGCGCGCCTTTTAAAGAGGGTGAATACTTCTATTTTTATAAAAATGATGGCTTACAAAACCAGTTTGTATTGTATCGTCAAAAAGACGGGGGAGAAGCAGAAGTCTTTTTAGACCCAAATACCTTCAGTGAAGACGGTACCACGTCACTGGCCGATATTGAGTTCTCCAGAGATGGCAGCCTGGCGGCCTATGCGATTTCAGAAGGCGGCAGTGACTGGCGCAAGATCATTATTATTGATGCCAAAACCAAAGAGCAGCTGGAGCCAGCCCTGATTGATGTCAAATTCAGTGGTATCTCCTGGGTGGGCAATGACGGCTTCTTTTATTCGAGCTATGACAAGCCAGAAGGCAGTGAACTATCTGCGATGACCGACCAGCATAAACTTTATTACCATAAACTCGGCACCGCTCAGGCGGACGATAAGGTGGTGTTTGGTGATACGGCTGAACAGAAACACCGCTATGTCGGCGCATCCGTCACCGAGGATGACAAGTACCTGCTGGTATCAGCTGCCGTGTCTACGTCAGGCAACAAGCTGTTTTTAAAAGATCTGACCAAAAAAGACAGCCAATTTGTAACGATTCTTGATCATACCGACTCTGATACCGATTTGCTGGCTAATGACGGTGACAAACTGTATCTGGCAACTAACCTTAATGCGCCAAACCGCAAAGTGGTGGTGACCTCTGCGGCTGCACCAACACCGGAAAACTGGCAGGTACTGATCCCGGAAACTGAAAATGTCCTGCGGATCAGTAAAGGAGCCGGTTATTTGTTTGCCAACTATATGGTAGACGCCATAGCTCAGGTTAAACAGTATGATTACAGTGGTAAACTGGTCAGAGAAATTGAGCTACCGGGTATTGGCAGTGTTTCCGGCTTCAGTGCTAAGAAAGATGCAGAAAAGTTGTATTACTCGTTTGCTAACTATACAACACCGTCGAGCATTTATGCGTTTGAACCCGACAGCGGTAAGTCAGAATTATATAACAGCCCGAAAATAGACTTTAATCCGGACAACTATACCTCTGAGCAGGTGTTTTATACCTCAAAAGACGGTACTAAGGTGCCGATGATTATCAGCTATAAAAAAGGTCTGAAAAAAGATGGCACCAATCCGACTATCCTGTATGGCTATGGTGGTTTTAATGTCAGCCTGACACCGTCATTCAGTGTCGCTAATGCAGTATGGATGGAAATGGGGGGCGTATATGCCGTTGCCAACCTGCGTGGTGGTGGCGAGTATGGAAAGGCCTGGCATAATGCCGGTGTGCAGCAGAAGAAACAAAATGTGTTTGATGATTTTATTGCCGCGGCAGAATATCTGCAGCAGCAAAACTATACTTCTGCTAAAAAACTGGCTATTCGCGGTGGTTCAAACGGTGGCTTGCTGGTTGGTGCTGCGATGACCCAGCGTCCGGAGCTGTTTCAGGTCGCCTTGCCGGCCGTAGGGGTGCTGGATATGCTGCGTTACCACACCTTCACCGCAGGCGCAGGCTGGGCTTATGACTACGGTACGGCTGAGCAGTCTGCTGATATGTTTCAGTATTTAAAGGCTTATTCACCAGTACATAATGTCAGGGAAGGCGTAACGTATCCGGCTACCATGGTAACCACTGCTGATCATGATGACCGGGTGGTGCCGGCTCACTCCTTTAAATTTGCCGCTGAACTGCAGGCAAAGGCGACAAAAGTGAATCCGCAGTTAATCCGGATTGATGTTAATGCCGGCCATGGCGCAGGTATGCCGGTATCGATGGTGATTGATCAGGCAGCTGATATTTTCAGCTTTACTCTGTACAGCATGGGTTATCAGCAACTGCCACAGTAACAGTCTGACCAGTACACGGATTACTGCTGACAAAAAACGGCGCTTCGGCGCCGTTTTTTTGTTTGCCTGCCGGCCGCGCTGAAGCTTGATAAAAGCTACGTCAGACTGCAAAGTAACAGTTAAACTTGTAAAACACCGGGTGGCATATTAAAGTGCGTGCCCTTTTTATTTTTTCATGGTCCGGGCAATAACTGATTAACAGGCGATTGCTCCGATCCGGCTGGTGCACTTTTACAGTGGGAGTCCACAGTATGGCAAAGGCAGTGATCCTGGTTCTGGATAGTTTTGGTATTGGCAGCGCGCCCGATGCCGATCGTTTTGGTGACGTGGGTGCCAATACTTTTGGCAGCATTGCCCGCGAGTTTGTTAAACAGAAAGGCCGCCGGCTGGCACTGCCAAACCTGGCCCGATTAGGCCTGGTAAAAGCGGCTACCGCCGCGGGCAACAGTGCGCCTGACACAGACGACAGCAGTGATCTGCATGGTGCTTATGGTTATGCCCGCGAGCTTAGCAGCGGCAAAGATACTCCCAGTGGTCACTGGGAAATGGCCGGCGTGCCGGTATTGTTTGAATGGGGTTATTTTAACAAGAAAACCGACAGCTTCCCGCCTGAACTGATTGCTGAGCTGTGTCAGCGCACCGGGGTAAGCGGCATTTTGGGTAATTGTCACGCCTCTGGCACCGATATTCTGCGCAAACTTGGCGATGAGCATGTTAAAACCGGTAAGCCAATATGTTACACCTCAGCAGACAGTGTGTTTCAGGTTGCAGCCCATGAAGCGCACTTTGGTCTGGAAAAGCTACTCAGCTTTTGCCGGGTGGCCCGCGAGTTGCTTAATGAATACAACATTGGCCGGGTAATCGCCAGGCCATTTACCGGTGATAGTGCCGATAATTATGTCCGTACCGGTAATCGGCGTGACTACTCAGTATTACCGCCGGCTCCAACGGTGCTGGATAAACTGACAGACGCCGGTGGCAAAGTGATCAGCATTGGTAAAATTGCCGATATTTTTGCTCATCAGGGGATTAGCGAAAACATCAAAGCCACCGGGCTTGAGGCGTTAATTGATACCACGCTTGAGCAGATGAAAAGGCAGCCGGACCGCAGTCTGGTGTTTACTAATCTGGTGGATTTTGACCAGAATTATGGTCACCGGCGTGATGCAATAGGCTATGGTGAGGCATTGGAGTATTTTGACAGCCGCTTACCTGAGTTGCTGGCGGCCTGCGCTGATGACACCTTACTGCTGCTGACAGCAGACCATGGTTGTGACCCCACCTGGCCAGGGACTGAACATACCCGCGAATACATCCCGGTGCTGGCGTATCAGCCGGGGCTGGCCAGTACTGATTTAGGCGAGCGGATGAGCTTTGCTGACATAGGCCAGACCCTGGCCGACTATTTTAAGCTGGACGCCATGGCGCACGGCGATTCCTTTATTTCTAAATTACATTAAGAGAGAATTATGGCTACTCCTCATATTAACGCTGCTGACGATGCTTTTGCGCAAACGGTACTGATGCCCGGTGATCCGCTGCGGGCTAAACATATTGCCGAAACATTTCTGACCGATGCGGTGTGTATTAATACCGTGCGCAATATGTTTGGTTATACCGGCACCTATCAGGGCAAGCCGGTCAGCGTGCTGGGTTCAGGCATGGGTGTTCCGTCAATGTCACTCTATGCTACTGAATTAGCTAAATTCTACGGTGTGAAAAACATTATCCGCATCGGTTCTTGCGGTGCGTTACCGCTGGAGGTGAAAGTCCGGGATGTGGTTATCGCTATGGGGGCCAGTACCGATTCTGCTGTTAATCGTAACCGTTTTACGGGGATGGATTTTGCGGCTATTGCCAATTATGACTTACTGGAAAAAGCTGTGCAGGCTGCCCGTGCTAAACAGATAAACGTTAAAGTCGGTAATGTTTTCACCTCTGACTTATTTTATAACCCGAGCGAAACGCTGTTTGATACGCTGGAGAAATACGGTGTTCTGGCGGTGGAAATGGAAGCGGCAGGTTTATATGGTGTCGCAGCTGAGTATGGTATTAATGCGCTGGCCATCTTAACGGTCAGCGATCATATTCGTACCGGAGAAGCACTGGATGCCGATTTGCGCCAGACCAGCTTTAATGAAATGGTCGAAATTGCCTTGTCATTAATTTAAACAGTTATCTGATTACAGCCGGAACTATTATGTCTCTTACCACCAATAAAATGTTTTATGTTTCCTGGGAAGCATTTCACCGGGCCACTAAGGAATTGGCGCAGCAGCTGCTTGGCCGCGACTTCAGTGCCATTGTTGCCGTAAGCCGTGGCGGTCTGGTGCCAGCGGCCATTCTGGCCCGGGAGCTGAATATCCGGGTGGTCGACAGTATTTGTGTTGCCAGCTATGATCACGATAAACAAGGCAGTTTACGCATTCTAAAAGATGCCAGCCTTAAGGATAACGCCAGACTGTTAATTGTCGACGATCTGGTGGATACCGGTGTTACCGCGCGGGCCTTGCGCGAGCACTTCCCACAGGCCTGTTTTGTCACTGTATATGCCAAGCCACAGGGTAAGCCACTGGTTGATCATTATGTCACTGACATAGAACAGGACACCTGGATCCAGTTGCCCTGGGATATGGAGCTGGCTTACAGCAAACCCTTAGCGGAGCATTAAAAAATGGCAGCGGTACAACAAGTGACAATAAGCTTGCCAGACTGGATCAATGACGTGGTCGACTGGCAGAAAACCTACAGCAATGATACTGAGAAAATGGCACTGGCAGTAGAGTTATCAAGACAAAATGTGCTGCGCGGTACTGGCGGGCCTTTCGGCAGCGCTATTTTCGACTGTACCAGCGGCGCACTGCTAAGTGTGGGTGTAAACCGGGTAATGCCGATGCACAACTCAGCAGCGCACGGTGAAATGGTCGCCATTATGTTAGCTGAGCAACAGCTGCAAAGCTTTAGCTTAAATGCTGATGGTGTAAAACGCGAGCTATTTACTTCTTGCGAGCCGTGCGCCATGTGTTTAGGTGGCACGCTGTGGAGCGGAATAAAACGGCTGGTATGCGCCGCCACCGCAGAGGATGCCCGGGATTTAGGCTTTGATGAAGGCCCGGTAAATGATGGTAGTTATCAGTATTTAGCCGAGGCGGGCATTGAGGTAGTACGGTTTATCCAGCGCGACGCCGCTAAACAAGTGCTGCAGCATTACGCTGTCGGCGGTGGCGAGATTTATAACGGCTAGCGCGATAGCTGAAAGAAAAGGCAGCGACTTCGTTTGTATGGGCTGACAGCGGGCTGGGTCATTGTGCTGCCGCAGCCTTACATCAGTTTTAACAGGCTATTTCTGATGCAACTTAGAGGCAATAAACAACGCTTCAGTTTTTTCGCGCGCCCACGGGGTTCTGCGTAAAAACTTCAGGCTGCTTTTTACTGACGGATCGGTCTTAAAACAATTGATGTCAATCTTCCGTGCCAGCTCAGGCCAGCCGTAATGATCGACCAGAGCGGTGACAATCTGCTCAAGTGTAATGCCATGTAACGGATTGTTCTGTTGCTGACTCATGCTGACTCCTTGGTACCGGCAGTTAAAAAAATAGCCACCCGCAGGCGGCTATTTCCTGATAAAAAGCGATTATAACCGCTCTAACAGCGCTTCGGTAAAGTCAGTAGTGCCAAAACTGCCACCCAGGTCGCGGGTAGTTCTGTCGCCGCTGGCAATCACATCGGCCAGGGCCGCGCGGATTTTCTCCGCTTTATCCTGCATTTTTAAATATTCGAGCATTTGAATGGATGCGAGGATAACCGAGCTGGGGTTCGCAAGGTTTTTACCGGCGATATCCGGTGCACTGCCGTGAACGGCTTCGAAAATAGCACAATCCTTGCCGATATTGGCACCGGGAGCCATGCCCAGGCCGCCAACTAAACCGGCACATAAATCAGAGATAATATCGCCAAACAGATTAGTCGTTACAATAACGTCAAACTGCTGAGGGTTCATTACCAGCTGCATGCAGGCATTATCTACAATCATTTCCTGTGCTTCAATATCTGGGTAACGGCCCGCCACTTCACGGGCGACTTTCAGAAATAAACCTGAAGTTGATTTCAGAATATTAGCTTTATGGACAATCGTGACTTTCTTGCGGTTTTCACGCCGGGCAGTTTCAAAAGCAAACACAGCGATCCGTTCGGCACCTTCGCGGGTAATGATGCTGCTGGCTTCCGCAGTCATGCCATCGTCAGACACCTGTTGGCGATGACCGGAATACATGCCTTCAGTATTTTCGCGGATGGTAATAATATCGATATTTTCGTACCGGGCCTTGGTGCCTTTAAATGAGATAACTGGCCGGACGTTGGCATACAGGCTGAATTTCTTGCGCAGCGTCACATTTATTGACGTAAAGCCCTCACCTACCGGGGTCGTCAGTGGCCCTTTTAAGGTGATCTTATTGCGGGCAATGGCATCTAATGTTGTCTGCGGCAGCAGCTCGCCGGTCTGCTCCAGCGCCGTCAGGCCTGCATCAACATATTCGTAGTCAAAATCACAACCGGCTTTGGTTAATACTTCAATGGCGGCCTCAACGATACTTGGGCCGATGCCATCACCTTTAATGACAGTAATGGTTTGCTTACTCATCTGGATCCTCAGGGTGTTTAAAAGGGGAATACCGGCAGACGCTAGTCGGTCTGGAATGGCGCAACTATAGCATTTTTAACATTATTTCGCCACTTTGGAGGAAACTTACCATAGAAACGGGCGTTATACTGACTATAATGCGGCTGAATGATGTAATTAAACTACATTTCCGCTAATGGATAGTAACATTGGCTGGCTGAAATTAACTGCTGCTGCCAGTACGATGCAGGATGCCGGGTTAAATTAAGCCGGGTTGCTGCAGTCTGAAGCGAGGCAGCAAATTGTTTATAGCTGATATTATCGGCAAAAAAAACCGTCATGGCCAGTTGCCAGCTAAGGCGAAGTAACTGGGTTAACGGCGCTGGCTGTGGACTATGCCAGGTTTGCATTGCCTCAGACCAGTCTGGTTGCTGATAATGGTCGAGCAATTGCCGGGCCTGCACTGAATAGTGCTCTGCCTGCCAGATATGCTGCCTGATATAAACACCAAGTAACTGTTGCTGCCGCACTTGTCGTGCCAGTGCGGTATGGGGCAGGACAGGATGCTGCCATAAGCTTACACTGAGGCAGCGGGCGATAACACCCGCCATACAAGCGGGCACTGACATTGGCGTCGCGGCACTTAACAGGCGTAGTGACTCGGTCAGGCAGTGTTGTAACTGCTCAAGCCAGCCCTGGTAGGGATGACGATGGTGCTGACAGTAGTGATCCAGCTCTGCCTGGGCAACCCAATCCTGTAATGCATCCTGGCCCAGCATGGTAATGGCATGACGCAAACGGTTGACCGGCAGCTGCTGACGGCTGAGACCAGTAGCGGCTTGCTGCAGAAAGTGGCTGAGCTCAGGTCGGCTTTCCAGCAATTGCACCTGTTTACTGATATTAAGCCCGGTCAGCTTGTGAAACAGAGATGCGTCAAAACAGTTTTGCAACGTATACTCTGTGGGCTGGACTAACAGGCCGGGGTCTGGTTCGAGCAGGGTCAGCCAGCTAATATCCCGGAAGAATTGCGGATTTAATAACGTCAGGTCCGCCAGTGCTGCTTGCGCCACTTCACTACCGATAGCTTTGCTCGCCGGGTCGAATTGGCGGACATAGACCTGAGCAGACTCAGCAAGCTCACTGTGCGGCACTACACCGCTGATAAACCAATAGTGCACTGGTTTGTCAGTTGCAACTTTAACGCTGGCAAAACGACCTGGCAGCGCCTGAAGTTTCGCCAGTTTATCTAACAGACTAAACCATTTTGCTGTCTCAGCCCGATGGCTCTGATAGTTGCTCAGCAATTGTTCCAGGCCAATCTGCTGACCCGTTTGTGGCGATAAAAGTTCAGCCAGCTGGCAAACGCTTGCCAGCAGAGGCCCGTCTGGGTGCAGCTGCCAGGCAGGTTGTCGCTGGCTGTTGCAGGCGCCAATAAGCAGCGCCAATGGCGCCTGCTTATTATTTTGATCAGACTGTTGCAGCCTTTTTGCGGCACTGACTAAAGCGCCAACGGAGCTTGCGTTATCAGGGCTAAAGGCCGCACTAACGAGGATTGCTTGCAGCAGATATTGACTGCGGGGCCTTTGCCAACCAAAACTATGACTGAATATCAGCCCCAGGGCCAGCATTTTTAGTGCTCTGGTCAGCACCGGAGACATATGACGCGGCGTCAGATTCAGCTGCGCGATAATGCTGACTGAGTTTGCGCCAGCCAAGGCGGTAAAATAACGACTTAACTGAGCGCTTTGTAATAATATGGCGGAGATATCCGCTGCGGCTCCCGCTGCCTGGAGCTTGATGCCTGCTTGTCTGAATTGTTGTAACGCCCGATAAAAATCGGGCCATGAGGTATCAGCTGTTGTCATTGTTAACATACTGCTGATATTGGCTTATGGCCACATCACCAATCGCAACCAGCTGACGGTTGATAAACAACAAGGCAGTACATTCATCCTCGGTGGTAATACCATCAGGCAACTTTCGTTGGGTCCGGTAATACATTAACTGATATACCTGACCATTCAGCTGCACAGCTTTAGTAATATCGGGGCCGCCAAGGCGACCTGTTACTTCATCCTGTGTCCGGCTTTCAGACAGTTTATAACGACCAATAATTTTGGCATTAAAATTATCCCGATGTTGCCAGGTCATTTGTGCCGGATCATCTTTATAGAATAACAGTACCGCAACAGTCAGTACTACGTATAGTGCAAAACCACCAACAAATAACACAACAGGCTTTATTTTCATGGCTGTTCCTGCATCGATTCCGGCAATCTTAATTCCTGTAAATTAAGCCCCAGCTCCAAGGTGGTCTGCAGGCTGAGAACCTGCATATAAGTGATGATTGCTTCTTTATGACTGAGTATTTTATCCCGTAATTTTTTAGGACAGTCAGGATGCGCCAGCGCATCAGTCAGGGTATCCCCTAATGCCATCAGCTCCAATGCCGTTTTCGGTCCTACACCGCTTACGCCCGCTATGTTATTAGTACTGTCTCCGGTAAGGCTCCATAATCTGACAAGTTGCGCCGGGGCTACCCCGAACTTTTTTTCAACATCGGCAGGCGTAAGTTGCTGACGGGCGAATGGGTCATAAATTCTAATACCCTGAGTCAGCAGCGGCAAGAAGCCTTTGTCGGTTGAGACAATGGTGACCTGTTGCTGATGCTGATTAAGCTTACTGGCAATGCTGGCAATAATATCGTCTGCTTCAAGTTTAGCATCGGTAAAACAGCGAAAACCATGTTCTTGCGCAGTGACCTGCAGCAGCGGCAGAGCTTCTGCCAGTATCTGGGGCATGGGCTTACGGTTTGCTTTGTACTGTGGACAGCGTTGCTGGCGCCACTGGCTGTCTCGGCCATCAAACACCAGCAAAGCATGACTTGGCGCCAGTTCCTGGCGCAGCCGCTGTAGCGCCTGCAATAACATACTCCGGGTATTGTTGATAATCTGCTGGCGGGTGCCATCGGTAACCTGTTCAGGTAACGGCAGATAAGGTCTTTCCTGCACAGCATACAGGCGTCTAATCAGATTCAGGGCGTCAATCAACACCAGGTGCATCATAGTCAGCGAATGATCCTGTAACATGGTACATAAGCGGTACCAGGCAGTTTCATTCTGCCCTGGTCAACGAATGCCTGAAGCAGGGTATCCATCATTTGCATCAGCACCGGTTCTCCTGATAACTGAAAAGGACCATGTTGGCGGATTGCCCGGATCCCCTCATCTTTAACATTACCGGCGACAATACCAGAAAACGCCCGTCGTAAATTGGCAGCCAGTTTCGCCTTGTCTTGTTCCAGGTGCAAGTCCAGTGCGGCCATATTCTGGTGATTCGGGATAAAAGGCTGCTGAAACTGCGGGTCAATATCCAAGGTCCAGTTAAAGTGATAGGCATCCCCTGTTGATTTACGATATTGGCGCACATCGGCGCAGCCTTGCTTTAATGTGCGGGCTACTTTGGCCGGGTCATCAATAATTATTTCAACCAGCCGCAACGCTTCGTTGCCGAGAGTACTTTGAATAAAGTTGGCGATTTCATTGAAATAGGCTTCTGACTGGCGCGGGCCGGTCAGAATAATAGGCAGCTGTTGCTCTGCATTCGTCTTTTTCAGCATAATGCCTAACAGATACAGCAGTTCTTCAGCAGTGCCGGCTCCCCCCGGGAATACAATAATACCATGGGCGACCCGGACAAAGGCTTCAAGCCGTTTTTCAATGTCCGGCAGAATGACCAGCTCGTTAACGATAGGGTTTGGCGGTTCGGCTGCAATAATGCTGGGTTCAGTCAACCCCAGATATCTTCCGGTACGGATCCGTTGTTTATTATGGCCGATAGTCGCCCCTTTCATCGGGCCTTTCATGGCTCCAGGACCACAGCCGGTACAAATATCCAACCCACGCAGGCCCAACTGATAACCGACCTCCTTGGTATACTCGTATTCAATTTCATTAATCGAGTGCCCCCCCCAGCAGACAATCATACTGGGCACATAGGTGGCATCAACCACCCGTGCGTTGCGCAGGATATCAAAAACAGTATGGGTTACCTGACGCGGATCCTGCAGCTCCCTTGCTTTTGTTTCGGCAGAACGGCGGGTATGGTAAAACAAGATATCCCTGAGCACAGCAAACAGGTGTTCGTGAATACCTTTAATAATGACGCCATCGACAAAAGCACTTTCCGGCGGGTTAGTCAGTTCGATTTTTATGCCCCGTTCACGGGCCAGTAAATTGACACTGAAATCTCTGTACTGCTCATATATTTCGGCTGAACTGTCGGTGTGGCTGCCGACATTAAGAACAGCCAGACAACAATTACGAAATAGTGCGAAAGCTTCTGATTCGGTGTTATTTTTTAAACGTTCAACTTCAAGCTGAGACAGTAAATCCATGGCGCCTAACGGGTTTAAATGCACCTGCATCTGTTACTCCAATACTGATTGTGTGCTGGACCAGCGTCAGATTTTTAATATAACGCGATCGCGGCCGGCTTTTTTAGCTTCGTAAAGTGCTTCATCTGCCCGATCAAAAACCTGACGGCTGGTATCTTCAGCGGTTAATTGGCTAGCCCCAAAGGAAATGGTGATAGGGACTTTCTGACTTTTAAAAGTAAAAACAATATTTTTAATTTTTTCTCTTAACTTATTAAGTGGCGCGGCAAGTTCCTCCAGCGCTGTTTCCGGAAATAAGATAACAAACTCTTCACCACCATAGCGGGCAATAAAATCTGTTTCGCGTAATCCCTGCTGTAATGCTTTGGCGATCACTTTCAGGGTTTTATCTCCAGCACTATGACCATAATTGTCATTAATACTTTTAAAATGATCAACGTCAGCCAACGCAATGCAAAGTGGTTTCTGGTAGCGCTGCCAACGTTTTATTTCCAGTGCCAGACGCTCGTCAAAAGCAGCCCGGTTAGGAATTTCAGTTAACGAATCCTGTAGACTGCGAAAACTCTGTTCAGCAAGTTTGGTTCTGAAACTTTGCGCCTCGGCTTCCAGTTCTTTTAATCGTAACTCCATACCATTTAATGTTATTAAAATAGCCTGGCGTTCTGCTGTTTCCAGTTGCTCTTTCGACTTCAGCGCATCACTGATACTGCCAAGGCGCTGCGTGACTAAGTCTTTTAACTGCTCCAGTGAAGTCGCATTTTTTGTGCTTTGCCCCAGCTGGGTAATTTGTTGCTCAATTTGCTGGTTAAGAATATCCAGTTTCTGATGCAGCTTATCTGCCTTTTTTAATGACAGACTAACCGCTTGCTGCACAGATGACAGGGCATCATTCAGTTTGAGCAAAAAGTTTTCAGCTGACTGGCGCTCTTCATTAATGCTGGCGACGATAACAGTGATGGTTTGCAGGCACGCATCGAGTAGCGCTTCAATTGTCAGATTATCCAGTAAACTCTGCCGGATCCGGGTAATTTGCGGCGCGCTTTTTTCAGCAAATGCCAGCTCGCTTAATAAATTAGTTAATTCAACACTGATTTGGCGGCAGATATGATGATAACGCACTTCATCATTGTCTTTACTGTGTTCAATTTGCTGTTTGGATTGCAAGGCACTTTGATACAGATGCGTCAGGTTGGTTAAATGAGGCAAAAAAGCCTTAACCGTGGACGGGGGTTCGGCCACTTCAGTTAACAGCTGCCGTAAATCACGGCGTAGTTGATCGGGCAAGCCCTTTTGCTGCTGTAACAACTTGCCAGCCTGATTCAGCTGCAGCTGAATTTCTTTCATATCTCGTTGCTGTTTTGCCTCCAGCAATTGCAGGCTTTGGTTAGTGTCGGCAATAAAAGGGATCAGCTTCTCCAGATCAGTGCCTTTTGCCAACTCAGTACGCAACTTGGCGAGCCGGTTGTCCAGCTCCAGGTCAACGCCTTTACATGCCAGTGATAACCTGAGAACAAACTGAGCCAGGATCTTAAACTGACTCTCGTAAGCGTCTTCCAATGTTTTACGCGCTTTAATTGCACTGGCCAGTTGCTGCTTCAGATCATCTTGCAAAGGCTACACCTTTAATAGATAAATGTTAAAAAAGCTGTTTAGATTTAAGTATATCTGTAAACATCGGAAATGCGATCACTGTTTAAGCATTTTCTTGCTGGCAATGAATACAAAAACAGCGAGCCTAAGCTCGCTGTGCGCAGGGAACAAAAATGGTTTACCGACCCGCTTATTTATACAGGTAATAAGGTAACCAGGATGTTTCTTCTTCAGAGGTAAGATAATACATAAGGGGCGATCCTTCTTGCCAGCACAGTGGATTAGTCCGTCTAAGCCACAGCACTATTAAACCAGAAACTGCTCGCGGTTGAAAGTTTGCCTGTAATAATCCAGGTTAAATTTCATCCTGGCCGGCTGTATTGGCTTGTTTACAGTTGAAATCAGCGGTTTTATGCTAAATTACTGAAAGCTGGATTGAAAGTTTTCAGTTTACTGTCGGCTTAGCCGCAAATTAGGTAACTGATATTTAGCACTGGCCCTTACCGGATTAATATCAAGACCGCCGCGCCGGGTATAACGGGCATACACCAGCAAATATTCTGGGTTGCAACGTTGCCAGATATCGAGAAATATTCGCTCAATACATTGTTCATGAAATTCATTGTGGCTGCGAAAGCTGATGAAATAACGTAACAAGGCCGCATGGTCAATTGCGGGCCCGCGATAATGCACGTATATGCTGGCCCAGTCTGGTTGCGAGGTAATCAGGCAATTTGATTTTAATAAGTGTGAATGGACTTTTTCATCAACGACACCTGGCTTGTCAGCCAGTTGCAAAAGTTGTGGATTATACTGATAGCTATCGATACTGATATCCAGATCATCAAGACAGTGTCCCGGTATCCAGGTAGGTTGGAATGCCATGATTTCATTGACGTTATGCAGAGTTACCCGCACCGTACTGCCGGCACAGGCGGACAAGTCACGCTGTAAAGCCTGATATACTTGTCTTAAATCAGCAAAACGACTTTGATTAAAGCTGTTTAAGTAAAGTTTAAAAGATTTAGATTCAATCAGGTTAGCTGATGTAACCGGCACCACAAAGGTGGCTAACGCTACCATAGGCTTGCCTTTGGCATTAAGCCAGGATAACTCGTAACCATGCCAGATATCCTCGCCGATAAAGGGCAGTATTCCCGGAGCCCCCAGGCCAATACTTTCCCTGCCCAGCGCCCTGGGTACAGCCTGTAACAGGCTGGCATCATAGTGCTGTGCATAAGCTGTCGATTTGCCAAGGCTTAGCCCGGCCATAATTTCTGAGTGGCTTTTTGTCATCTGGCTGTTAATCCGGTTAGAATGCGGCCGATCTTAGCATAACTTCATGTCAGAGTAGAGAGGATGTCCGTGTTGTCATTAGCACAGTGCTACCATAATTTTATTGACCAGACTCAGAGCTGGTACCAGCAACAAAACCTGACCCTGCAAGCGTGGACTGCGGACCCTGCCAGCCCGGCTCCCTGCCAGCTAGCCGTGCTGGATGAAAACCAGGTAAGCTGGCAACCGGTACGCCAGCAACCCCCTGCCGATTTCAGCAATGTTGAGCATGCATTGGATTTGACATTACACCCGGATATTAAACTGTTTTACAGTTTATATTACGGTGCGGGTCTTGGCGCCAGCCACAGTCGGGGGCCGTTACAGTTACTGATGGTCTGGGATCAGGCTGATCTGTCACGGTTACAGGAAAATATTATCGGTCATATTTTAATGAAGCGGCGTTTGAAGCAAGCTGAGACGGTATTTTTCGCATTGACTGATGATGACAACATGGTGTTATCAGTATTAAATCACAGCGGCGAAGTGTACCTTGAAACGGTTGGCAAGGACGTCAAAGAAAAACTGGCAGAGTCGCTGGCTGAGTTTATCAGCCAGCTAAGCCCGGCAGCGTATCAGGGGGTCTGACATTCCCAGGGGATATTGCTCAACAGATAACAGCGGTCACATTTAAAATCGAAAATATCCAGTAGCGGTGTCGTCAGTCTCCAGTCAGCACCGCAGCCAGGGCAAGGTTTTGTGGCTTCCAGAGCACAGTTTTTGCTGCTACCACTGTAAAGCGCATAATAAACCGGTAGCCTGTTTTGTCTGGCAATATGTCTCGCCAGTTGCCGGCCTTGCCGGTTCAGCTTACTGTTCAGCTGTTGCAAACTGTTTTCAGCTGTATGTCGCAGCACCCGCTGCGCTTGTTGCTGGATCTCATCCAGTGCCTGAAACTGGATTTGCCAGCGAATTAACGTTTCATGGTCTTCACCGGTAGACGGTTGCCACTGATATAAGGGGAGTGGCGCCAAATCTGCTAAATTTCGAAGCGGCGAGCAGTTATCGCTGAAGGTAGTAAAAAGCAGCAAAGCCTCAGTATTTTGAGTGCTGTAGTGCTGCGACATAATGTCCATCCCAAGCAGCTGCAATTTTGGATAGGCCAGACCTGCGTCCGCCAGCTGCTGCTCTGCCTTTAGCGCTCTGGTGCTGAGATAGGGGCGGTTCAGGGCATCAGGTGCAGGCAAAACCAGCCTGCTGCTAAAATGTTCCTGCTGCCATGCGGTTGGGAATTCTCGACCAATAATATTGCCATTAAAAATAAGCGCTTCGCTAAATTGGCGGATTGCCGCTTCAGCGCGGCTAAAACTGGTATCAGCAATAACCTTGTAGCTCAGTTCAGCCAGATACATGTTGCTGCTCCAGCAGGGCAAGCAATCTGTCCAGTTTACTTTCAATGCGCTGCAATTGCTCAGTCAGTGGGGCAGTTTCTGCTAACTGAGAGGTAATCTCTGTGGCCTGAGGTACAGTGTCAGCCGGCAGTTGCTGCCGCCAGATTTGATAGGCTGAAAAAAGCGCCGGTGCGGTTAACTGTCCGGTTAAGCGGGCTTTAAATAATGCCAGGCTGGGAGTTTTACCTTCCGCGCGTAACTTGGCGGCAGTTTGCTGTAGCAGTTCAATTGGCGAGCTCATTAACTATTCTTAAATTTGACCATTAATTAGTTAAATTTAGCATCGGCCAAGTCTGATAGATAGAGTCTCTTTAGTAATTTATTGATTTGTAAATTAAAAAAAGTTGGTATCGAATTTGCTAATTTTTATAATGTGACAGGCATGGTTGCCTGCGAGCCAACTGATAACAGTAACAGACAATAATAAAGAATGGAGTATTAATATGATAATCAGAACCCTGAGCTTACTTGCATTAACCGGCTTACTGACGGGTTGTGTTGTGGCGATTGGCGATAAAGATTATGAAAGTTCAGACGGTGCTGACAATGAGTGGCGGAAAACTCAACGGGAAAACCTGGCCCAGATAAATCAGTTCCAGCCTGGAATGGCCTTTAATAATGTAATAGCACGGATGGGTAATCCCGATTTTACTGAGTTTCTGGTTAAAGATGGTAATCAGGTACAAGTATTGTTTTACCGCACCCAGCATAAGCGCAGTGACGGTAAAACAACCAAAGATGAATGCACTCCATTGATTTTTATCAATAATGAATTACATAGCTGGGGCGAAAAAGCATACCAGCAACTGTAATTTAAGTATCGGGCTGCCGGACATCCCTCTGCGCTATTTGCGCAGTTGGGTGTTCAGCTCATCAATTGTCATTACCCAATCAGCATCCTGTCGAAACGATTCTTTCAGAAAATGACGTTGTGCCTGATTCCAGAAGGGGGCATCGACCAGCTCAATATCATCAGATAAGCGATGCTTGCTGATAAAGCGTTTAATATCTTCATCACTATTGTCCAAACCTAACTGCATAAACAGGTTAGCCATATTATGGTTTGATGTGTCCATTATTATCTCCTCTAAATGAATACAGGCTGTCATTAATTACTATAAGCATAGCCAGTACCGGCCAATAAGCCTAATATTAGGCTTGCAGAAGCCTGAAAACCGGCTTGGCAACACCAGACCTGACTGCTATTGTGGTTGAAAAAACAACAATAAGAGATCCAAGATGACGGCAATACTGAACACGTTTAATCCGGAGCAATTAAAAGCGGCGCTGTTAAATGGCGAAGAATTGAAGCTGGCAGCGTCATTGCTCTATCAGTCTTATCATGATGACCCACTGTTTTTAACCATTTTCCGGGGCGATACGGCTGATTATGAACAACGTTTACGGTCTGCTATCCGGGAGGAACTCAATACGTTCTGGCAAGCGCAGCAGCCACTGGTTGGCTTGTTTCATGCTGAGCAGTTGCTGGGTGTAGCGTGTGTCGTTGGGCCTGACTCTGGGATCGGTAGCAACCGGTTATGGCACTGGCGTTTAAAGATGCTGCTGACTGCCGGTTATGTCTCAACCCGGCAGATGCTGGAAAAAGAGCAAAGAATTCACGCAGCTATGCCTTATCAGCATTATCATATGCTGGCATTTATTGCTGTGTCGCCCAACTATCAGCATCTGGGCCTTGGTCATTACCTCATCCATGCTGTCGATAGCATTGTTGATGAACATCCGAGCTCCAGCGGTATCGGTGTTTTTGTCACGCTTGCCAAGTATCAGTCATTTTTTGCTGATGATAAGTATCAGAAGGTAACCGAGCTTGCCTTTGGTTCGGTCAGTGGCAGCCTGATGTTCCGACCACGGCAAACTCAGGCCGAGCCAGCATAAAACATTGCATAAACAGGAGAACAGAGACGATGTCTGGTTTTAACAGCTTTGCCGAGTTTTATCCGTATTACCTGAGCGAGCATCGCCATCCGGTATGCCGGACTTTGCATTATATTGGCAGTGGTCTGGTTATTGCTGTGCTGTTATTTGTGCTTTTTACTCAGCAATGGCGTTGGTTATGGCTGTTGCCGGTGATAGGTTATGGCTTTGCCTGGCTTGGCCATTTTATTTTCGAGCACAATAAACCGGCAACCTTTAAATATCCTCTATACAGCCTGGCCGCTGACTGGGTCATGCTGAAAGACTTTTTAACCGGCCAGCTTAAAGATAAATTACCACCGGCTTAAATCCGGTGTGCCGGCAAGTTAAACGCAGCCAGCCGCATACCGCTTAATACCAGTTCGGCCGGATAACGGCTTTCACCATCTGCACTGAAGTCAACCTGATATAAGGTAGTAAATCGTAACCGGCCATTAATTTTACGTAAGCTGTGGCCATTGCGGCCGCAATCCAGCATTTGTAATTGCTGCTGCTGGCACAGCTGTTTTGCCAGCAGTCGTGCCCGCTCGTCCTGTTTGCGCTGCAGCCAGAACAGATAACACACCGTGCTGATAAACAGCAATAATAACACCGGACCCATAATTCTCTCCTGCGACGATGTGCTGATAATGCTGGCGAAATGTCTATTTTACAAGTGCTGGTGGTCGTAAAAGCTTATGGTAAACTGGCGTCCGCACAGTGAGGATATTATGTCAGAAGTCGTTAAATCATTACTTATTCAGCTTGAAACTGAGTTAAAACACCAACAGTTGTGGAGTGCTGTCCCTCCTGCCGAGCCGGCGCTGGCGAGTCCTTATCCGTTTTGCTGTGATACGCTGCGGCTTGAGCAATGGTTACAGTTTGTGTTCCTGCCAAAACTGTGGATACTAATTGAAACCGGCCAGCCATTACCTGCCAAAGTCAGTGTGTTACCTTATGCTGAAGAAGCGTTCAAAGCTCAGGGGCAACAATTACAGCCGTTGATGCGGTTGATAAAGCAAATTGACAGCACCCTGACGGCGCAGCCATGAGTTCAGCCGAACCTTTTGTGCTAAGCGTGCCCTTAGCCATTCTGTATCAGGATCAGTATATCGTCGCAGTGGATAAACCCAGCGGCATGCTGGTTCATCGTTCGTTTCTGGATAAACATGAAACGGTCTTTGTTATGCAGACATTGCGCGATATGTTGGGCCAGCATGTATTCCCGGTGCACCGGCTGGATAGGCCAACATCCGGCGTATTGTTATTTGCCTTGTCCGCTGAGATAGCAAGACTGCTAGGGCAACAACAGGAACAGCAGTTGTGGCGAAAATATTATCTGGCTGTGGTGCGGGGTTTTATGACCTCAGCAGGTCAGTTAGATTACCCGTTAAAGGAAGAGCTGGATAAAATTGCGGACAAATTCAGTCGTGCTGATAAAGCGCCACAGCATGCCGTTACCCGGTATCAGCCGCTGCAACAGATTGAGCTTCCTATTCCTGTCAGCAAGTATCCGGCAGCCCGTTATTCTCTGGTGGCTTTACAGCCACTTACCGGCCGTAAACATCAGTTACGCCGGCATCTGGCGCATTTACGTTATCCGATTGTCGGTGACACCAGCCATGGTGATGGTAAGCACAACGCCTTGTTTAAGCAGCATTTTAACTGTCGCCGTTTATTATTAGTGGCAAAACAGCTACAGTTGCCGCATCCGGTAACGGGTGAAACCTTAAGCTTGTCTGCGGGGTTGAATGAACTGGAGTCGTTGTTCAGCCAGTTTGGATGGCCGCTGGCCGAAGATTATTATCAGCAGCAATTTGCTGCGCACTTTCTGGAGGAAAAATGGCAAAAATCGCCCTGATTGTGGGGTCCGTCTATGGCGGCGCCCAGTATGTTGCCGAGCAGGCTGCGCCATTGTTAACCAACATTGGCCATGAGGTGGTATTGTTCGATGAGCCGAAGCTTGATCAAGTCAAAGCGCTTGATGCCGGGGTATGGCTGGTAATTACCTCTACGACCGGTCAGGGTGATATTCCTGATAATTTGCTGCCGTTTTATCTTGAGTTAAAGAGCCGGTTTCCACTATTGGCAGGAAAGCCCTTTGCTGTTATTGCATTAGGCGATAGCAGTTATGAGACTTTTTGCGGCGCGGGCGAGCAAATGCGGGAGCTTTTGCTTGAGTTACAAGGGAGTGAGCTGGCGCCAATGCTGCGGATTGACGCCTGTGAAACACTGGAACCAGAGAATATCGCGCTGCCCTGGCTGGAACAACAGCTTAAAAAAATCTGAGTAAAGCAATACTAATACCGCCGGTCAGGCAGATCAGCACCGTTGCAATGATCAGGCTTTTGGCCAGTGGTTTACTGCCCAGTACTATAACCATTCCGCATTTTACCAGGGTATTACTCAGTGCTGCTACGGTAATGGCGCCTGCCGCAAGTGTCAGGCTACCTGTGACTGACCGCGCATAATCTGCCATTGATAACGTAATGGCGTCCACATCAGTCAGTCCGGCAACAGCGGCTAACAAATACAGGGTTTCGCTGGGTGTATAAAGCTGAGCAAATTTAACCAGTATCAGAATCACGGCAAAAAACAGGCCGAATTTTATTGCCGCAATCAGACTGAACGGGTTTTTCACTGATACTTCACTTTGCTCCGGCCGCGCCAGTTGCTGTTTATTGCCCCGCCAGTAAAATACGCCCGCCAGGGCCGCCGTGGTGCTTGCCATGGCGCCAAAAGGGATGAGCAGCAGGGGGATTAGCGGTTTATAAACGATCATAACGGTCACCAGTACTCTGATAAACATTACCAGCCAGGCCAGCAGAATGCCGGTTGCCTGAGTGTCGGCCGTCATGTTGTTACCCTGAGTTTTGCTGTTGCGGGCAAAACTGAGGGTTGTCGCCGTTGAAGACGCCAGACCGCCAGTAATTCCGGTAACCACGGCACCATGGGCTTCACCAAGCCAACGAACAGCGACGTAACCCAATAATGACATGGCAGAAATAAGCACCACTAACAGCCACAACCGGTAAAGATTTAAGGCCTGCCACGGATCAACGGGAGCATTTGGCAGTAACGGCAAGACGATAAAGCTGGCGATCAACAGCTTCATAATGGCATACAGGTCTTCATTGCCAATTTTATCGACCAGCCCATGCAGGGGCTGTTTAAACGTCAGAATGGCAGAGGTCAGAATGCCCAGCATCACTGCAAGCTCAGTGTAGCCGTACATGACGGCACCGCCCAGTAAGCAGACCGTAATGGCGCTTAACTCGCTGGTTAAGCCGCTGAATCCATCGCGCCGCCGGTTCTCCATGACAAAAGCCACACTGGCAACTACACCGACGATGAGTACCACTGCAATGAATAACCAGGCAGATTGCAGATGTAATGATAACCAGGCAGATACCGCGCCGGCCTGAGCAACCAGGATAAAGGTCCGTAAACCGCCAAAACTGCCCGGCTGTTCATTGCGACGATGTTTTTCACGCTCCATACCGACCAATGCGCCAAGCAGCAGGGCGATGAGAAACTTTTGAACCAGATCAAAATCAAATGCATTCATGTTAAAGGTTATTCTTAACAGTACTTGTCGAGTTTCCGGTATTGGATCTCGCCCGGGCGTTGCAATTCTGGATCATGCCAGGCTGCCAGTTTATCAACCCACATTGCAGTAGCGCCACAAACCGCGATAGGCATTACAAACAAGTTAAACAGCGGGATCATACAAGCAACGTTTACCATAATACCAAAACTATAGCTAGCGACTGGCTGACGTCGCAGCTGGCTACGCATAACTGTAAAGTCGATACGGTGGTTATCGAAAGGATAATCAAGATAATGGATTGCCAGCAACCAGCTGGTAAATAAAAACCATAATACCGGGCCTGCAACCGGCAAAAATAATAACAGTACAAATACAATAATCGCTCGCGGCAGGGCATAGCGGAGTTTCTGCCATTCCCTTGCCAACATTCGCGGTGTGTCTTTGATAAAACCACTAAAGCCAATCTCTGGTAAGGGCTTGCCGGTTAAGTGTGCTTCCACTTTTTCACTAAGCAGGCCATTAAAAGGGGCGGCAATAAAGTTGGCTACCATTGTAAAGCTGTACGCCAGACCAATTATCATTGATAAAATACCCAGTGGTATCAGCAGATACTCAAGCCAGTGGAGCCAGGCTGGCAGGTAATGCTGCATGGCTGCTACCATCGCCTGAACCTGTTGCATCAGCAGGAAAAATGCCGCAGAAAAAAGCAGTAAATTGATTAAAAGTGGGATCAACACAAAGCGTTTTAAGCCTTTAGTACCAATTAATGCTGCGCCCTGAAAAAAGTAATGCATGTATTGTTTGTCCAACCGAAATAAAACTTATGCTTGCAGTATATGATGCCGCAATCAGATTGTGGCAGAAACAAAAAGGTTTTTAGTAACAGAATATATCGTCAGAGCAAACTATGCTGGCCTTACTGGCGGTTTTTTATGCTAGAATGCGCGCAGTTTTGTCGGACGACAGCAGATTTTGCTGCTGAATAAACTTAGGGTGAAAAATGGCAATGTTTGGCTCAGCACTGGTATTTGGTTTAACCACACTTTTTTTTCTGGCAGGGTTAACCTGTCTGATTTCGGCTCTGCTGGTGCCTGCTGATGGTGGTGCAGAAAAACGTTTTGAAAAGCGGCTTGA
>NZ_JAWVZF010000026.1:0-23423 GCF_033722355.1 Arsukibacterium sp.
ATCCAGGCGGGGGTTTCCAGAGAATATTTTAAATGGGCGCTGCGGCTTCCGTGCTGTTCAAGTAACGCCGACAACGGGGCAAACATCTGCTCAAGCACCTGCTGCCGGAATTGCCGTACCAGGGTGTAACCCACATCATCATTCCGGGCAGAGTGACCACTTTGACTTAGCAACAGGCGGTATTGCGTCAGCTGATGTTTCGCAACAATCTCAGGGCTGAGAATATCCAGCAATAATTGGCGCCAGCGTTTTAAAAAAATAGCACGGTTATCCAGCTGAATTTGGTGTAGTTTCTGCTCATTGAGTTGATCATGGCTTAGAAGACCATCACGAATTTGCTGGCCGCGGGCGCCTAAATCGTAGCCGCCATTACCCAGTAACCGGTACGCTTCGCCGCCAACAGTGCGGGCGTTAGCGGTCCACAAGACGCCGGCTTGCGGATTGGAGACACGCGGGTATTGTTCGGCGCTCAGATTTGCTGACCAGAAATTCGTGCCATCACTCCAGTCCTGGGCGCTATCCCAGTCAGTCAGTTGTCGCCGGGGCAAAGGCCCCAGAGGTGTCCAGCCGATATTGCCCTCTTTATCAGCCACCAGCAGATTCTGAGTGGGGATACCGGTTATCGCACCAAGCGCCAGCGCCTGGCTGGTATTTTTGCTGGTTTCTAAATCTAATAAGTTGAAATTGACAGCATTAGCATCATATGCCACCCAGCGTAAGGCAAAGGTATGCCCGCCATAACTGATAAATGGTCCCCACCGGGTTTCCTGTAATTGTAGTGAGTGATCTGCCGCATCTTTGACTTTTATCGTTTCATAATAGTGCTCGACAGGCTGCCAGCCCTCTTCGGTTAAATAGGCGTCACCATCCTTTGATAGCTGCAGCTCAATTAAATCGTGCCAGTCTGCGGTGCTGTTGGTAAAGCCCCAGGCAATATTGCCATTACTTCCTGCCACGATAGCTGGTACGCCAGCCAGGCTTAACCCTGTTACCTGCTGCCAGTTATCACCGTCGCGCCAGTTCAGTTGCACCTTATACCAGGTGCCGGGCGCTCTGATGGTTAAATGCATATCGTTCGCCACTATAGCACTGCCATGCTCAGTCAACCGGCCCATGACGGCCATATTGTTGCTACCCAAATCTGCGCTGTCTTTCGGGCTGCAATGTTGGCAGGACCCCGCCGCGCGCAATATATCCGGATAAGGAGTTTGTGGCAGCTTCTGCAATGTAACTTCAGTGTTATCAATCGCTGCCTGCCAGTCACTGCTGTGCTGTTGCAGAAAGTTAAACCATGGCTCTGGTATCGTCCGGCGTAGTATTGTCATGGCATATTCATCCCGGCCCATTTTGCCCTGTAATTCCAGGTACATATTATAAATTACCAGCACTGAGTCAGTTTCCTGCCACAGAGCAGGCCGGGCTCTGAGTAACGTATATTCAAACGGCTTAGCTTTTAATGATGCCAGGCCATCATTAACGCCGCGACTGTATGCACTGAGCAGCTGGAGCCTGGCCGGAGTAGCGTTAGCGAGAACGTCAGCAGCCCGGGCTGAGAACCGATGGCGGCGGCGCTCAATATCTGTTGGCAGGGCGCGTTCGCCAAACAGTTCTGAGAGAGTGCCTGCTGCGTTGCGCCGGGCCAGATCCATCTGAAAAAAACGCTCCTGTGCATGCGCAAACCCCATGCCATAAGCTGCATCGTTTCGATCAGAGGCGCTGATACTTAAGTAACCACGGGCATCTCGGTCAAGATTAACCGGGTTGGCGACAGCAGCCCGGTATTCTCCCTGATATTGCGGTAGACTTAACTGCAGCCAGATATAGCCCGCTGTGACAAGCCCAACGGTCATCAGAACGGTTATCAGCAGCAGCCATTTAATTCCTTTCATCATCTTGATCCGTTATCATAAAATCAAAAAACCAGCATAGCAGGAGCCCTTCGGATGGCGCAAAAAATTAAAGTATGGGATGGGGCGGTGCGGTTTTTTCACTGGGCTACGGTGCTGCTGGTGGCCGGCTTATGGTACAGCGGCACTGAGGGCTATATCGCCCTGCATCAGTTGCTGGCGTACTGCCTGGCGTCGTTGCTGGTTGCCAGAATAGCCTGGGGCTTCTGGGGCAGTCAGACTGCGCGGTTTTATAATTTTGCCGCAAGCCCGGAAACAGCGGTCCGTTATCTGGCGAATCCCAGGCCTGTGGTTGGTCATAATCCGGCGTCTTCTTATATGATCTTCAGCTTACTGGCGTTGCTATTCCTGCAGCTCATCAGCGGCCTTGCCACCTTCGACAACAGTTATATGAGTGACGGTCCGCTGGTTGCTCTGCTGCCGGCAAGCTGGGTTGACCTGGCCTCAGCGCTGCATAAACGTATTATTGATATCATTTTAATCCTGGTCACTGTGCATATTGGCTTTGCACTGTGGCATAGCTGGCGGCATCATAACGTGATTAAAACCATGATTACCGGCAGTACTGAGCTTAACGGCGAAGCTCAACCTGTAATGTGTTCTGGCTGGCGCTTTTTTGTTCTGCTGGCGGTATTATTACTTGTAATGTATTACTGGCAGGGGCGCCATTTACTGGCGCTGCTGTAACGGCAGCGCCGCGGCAAAAGTACAACAGAGGGCTTATTCTTTGTATTTGTCGTGACAGGCTTTACAGTTACGGGCAAAGTTACCAAATGCCTGGCGCAGCTGGTTACGATCGCCGGATTTTGCTGCCACCTGCAAGGCAGTGGCATCCGCAGCCAGCTTCTCACCCCGCAGCAGAAATTCGTCGATATTTTTCCAGATATCAGCTTTGGCATCGCCACCACCCTGCTCAGTGCCTGCTACCTGAAATGCCTCCCACGGCAACGTCGTTACCAGAACCAGTGCATCAGCGCGTTTTTGCAGCCGCTCCGGATCAAAAGCGACATCACCTTTTATCATGTCATTGATATCGCCCATATTATGCCTTATCAGCTGAAATGCTGCCTGGCGATACTTGACCGCATCTGTGGCATCAGTGAAGGCAGTCGCCGCCGACAACGGTAAAGACATAACTAGGGTGGCAAGGCCGGCAAACAGGGCTTTTTTCATTTGTTCATTCTCTTTTGTTGGTTTTGCATGCAATAATGATAAGGTAATTATCTGAGCACTCGGGCAGCAACTGTTGTACCAGACTGAATTTATTATAACAATAGCAAGGTCGCTTCTTTGAAGGATGTAAACACTAAACCAACAGGGATGAACTCGCTGGGGCTTAAGTTCTCGGTTGTGGTGTTTATTGCTATTACCGTGGCGGGTTTGGTGTTTGCCTATGCCGTACTCTGGTTGCAAGAGCAGGCGCTGACAGAGCAGCAACTGGTGGCCGTGCAGCGAACAGCAAAAAACTATGCCCGTCAGCTTGACCTGCAACTGGCTGATAAGGAAAAGTCTGCCATTTTTGCCAGCCAGATTATCAGCCGCTATTTAATTTCACAGACGGCCACTGGCCTAAATCTGCCGCGACCGGGCCCTGATAATATGGTGCGAGAGCAAGACAACTTTTCTGCTGCTTTAATTCCTGCTGCTAATCTTAATGCGAACTCCTCCGTCATCTTCAGTCACAGTAGGCTGTTGTGGCAGCAATTGTCACCATTAATGCTGCAGCAGTTTTCGGCTTTCTATTTTGTCGGTGAACACCAGTTTATCCGGGTCGCGCCGGCTGATCTGTTAGGGCAATTTAAGCCGTTGCATAACTTCACCACCGATATTTATTACCGGGAAGCAATGCCGGAAAATAACCCGGCTAAGTTACCGCGCTGGACACCGGTATATTATCACCCACTCTGGCACGAATGGGTGATAAGTATTGTGGTGCCGGTGTATATTAAAGAACAATTTGCCGGCGTGATTGTTGCCGATACGGCGTTGACTGATCTGACCCGGAACAGCCGGAATATCGGCTACTGGAGCCGTCATATCCAGACGTTATTATTCGACTCCACCGGTAACGCAATTAAAGCGCCGGCCGACAGTGTAAGCCATCTGGTCGCGCCAAATACACGCTATACCGGCGAACAGATCTCAGACCCGGCACTTCAAACTTATATATCACAGACGCTGCAGACGTCAGGCCCGCACTCCGCAAGCAGTAACAGCTATTTATTTGCGGCGGCAACATTGAAGCATCTGGACTGGCACGTCGCAGTGTATCAGGACAAAGCTGCGGTGATGGCCAGCCTTAATCAGTTTCGTGGTCGGCTGATAGCGATATTTATTATTGTTGCTGTTGCGCTCGCGGCATTGTTGCACCTTATCAGTTATCAGTTTGTGTTAAAGCGGTTACACAGGTTGTCTGGGGCAGTGGTAAAACTAAGTCGCGGCGATATTCAGCAGGTTAATCTGGATAATAAAAAGGATGAGATCGGTATGTTAAACCGGGCATTTACCGGTATGTCTGCTGAAATCTCACAACTGGTAACCGGTCTGAATGCCCGCATAGCGGAGAAAGAGCAGGCTGAGCGGGCAGCCCGCAAGTTAAGTAAAGCCGTGTCATTTTCCAGCTCTGGTATTTTATTAACAGATCCTGATCTGAAAATTGAATATCTGAATCCATTTCTGACAGAGCTGCTCGGTTGTGATGAACGCAGTGTGGTTGACCAGTCACTGAATATCCTGCTGGCTGATGAAATGGAACAACTGAGTATCGAAATTAGCCAGACATTGCATGAACGCCAGCATTGGCGCGGCGATATTTTATTACAGCACCAGAAATTACCTGCCAGGCAATTCTGGGTATCACTGGCCATTGCGCCTATCCGGGACGATATAGGCAACTTACTTAATTATGTCTGTGCAATGCAGGACATTTCGTTTATTAAACAAAGCCAGAAGCAAATGGAGCATCTGGCTTACTACGATATCCTGACCGGGTTAGCCAATCGCAGTTATTTCCGGGACCAGCTGCGCAAAGCTATCGCTATGGCGCATCGTGGCTATTATAACTTCGCCCTATTGTATTTTGACCTGGATGAATTTAAGCGTATTAATGACACCCTGGGCCATGATGCAGGAGACGAGCTGTTAAAAGAGGTTGCCAGAAGGCTGACCTCACGCCTGCGGGAGGAGGATACGATAGCCCGGTTAGGCGGCGATGAATTTGCAGTGATTTTAAGTGGTATCAAAGATCGCCATCAGGCATCAACTATTGTCGCTAATTTACAACAGGCGTTTCATGAACCGGTTAAATTAGGTCACCACGATGTGGCAATCAGTGCCAGTATCGGTATTACCGTGGCGCCTGAAGATGCTGCGGAAGAAGAATTACTGCTCAAGCATGCAGATCTGGCAATGTATGAGGCCAAGGCGCGTGGGAAAAATACCTTTCATTTCTTCAGTCAGGATTTAAATGATGCTGCCAACGAGAGGCTGCAAATTGAAAATCAGTTGCGCGAGGCAATCCGGCAAAATCAGTTCTTACTGTACTTTCAACCTAAAGTAGATATTCGTAGCGAAGTTATTATCGGATACGAGACACTGATCCGCTGGCTGCGGCCGGATAATAAGCTGGTGCCACCCGCTAAATTTATTCCAGTTGCAGAAAGTACCGGTCTTATCGTGCAGATTGGAGAGTGGATAATCCTGGAGGCCTGTCGTTTTCTGGCGCGCCAGCAAAGCAGGGGCTACGACGTAACCTTATCAATAAATTTATCGGTCCGTCAGTTTAATGATCAGGACCTGCCGCTCATTGTAGAGCGGATACTGAAGCGCACCGGCGTTAAACCACGGCAGGTGATCTTTGAAATTACCGAAAGTATGCTGATGGGCGACACTGATGCGGCTGTTAACCAGTTAAATCAGTTAAAACGTCTTGGCGTCTCTTTATCTATTGACGACTTTGGTACAGGCTATTCATCGCTGAGTTATCTGAAACGTTTTCCGGTTGATGAACTGAAAATAGACCGATCTTTCGTCAAAGATATCCCGCAGGACCGCAATGACATGGATATCGTCGCGGCGATTATCGCTATGGCCCAGAAGATGAATCTGCGCGTAGTGGCAGAAGGGGTGGAAACTGCCCAGCAGGTGGAGTTTCTGCGCAACAATGGTTGCTTTGAAGTACAGGGCTATTTTTACAGCATGCCCCTGGCAGAGCAGGAGCTCAGTCAGCTTAATTACATAGTTAATACCTAAATTCTTATAACATCAGGAAACATTTATGACACCCGCTCGCCTGTCCATGTTCAGCATGGCTCTGCTTGGTGCTTTTTGCACAGGTAGTATTGCCGACCAGACCTCACCGCAACTTGGCATTCGTGATAAAACACCTAATCTGCTCGCGCTGATTAACGCTACAGTGGTAACTGAGCCGGGTAAAACCCTGCCAGCAGCCATGGTACTGATCCGCGATGGCAAAATTGAAACTGTCAGCAGCAACGGTAAAGTACCTGCTGGTTACCGGCAGATTGATTTAACCGGATACCATCTGTACCCGGGCTTTATCGATCCGTACACCCAATATGGCGTGCCGGATGCCGGCAAGGATGAGGGGTTTAGTTTTGGTGAAAAGCCGGTGTACCAGAATGAACGGATTGGCGGCAATGCTGCCAATGCTGCTATTCATGCTGAGCAGCGCTGGGTTGATCAGTTTAAACCTGACGCTAAAGCGGCAGATGAGTTTCTCAAACAAGGTTTTACCGTTGTACAGGCTGCCCGGCATGACGGCATTTTCCGCGGTACTGGTTTTGTTGCGTCACTTGATCAGGGCCTGCCTAATGATCTGATTATTAAAGCCGACAGCCAGCAGTTCATGTCATTTAGTAAAGGCAGCTCAAAGCAGAGCTATCCCTCTTCCCTGATGGGCAGTATCGCGCTTATCCGCCAGACGTTTGCTGATGCCAACTGGTATCAGGCAGCGCAGAGCAAAGAAGATTTCCGCTTTGTCAGTGGCGGGGTGGAATATAATGCTGCACTGGCAAATGTCGCAGCGGCGCCAAAGCTTGGGGTATTATTTGAAACCAGCGATGAGCGGGCACTGCTCAGAGCGGATAAGCTGCTGGCAGAATTTAATATTACTAATGCCGCAATTTTAGGATCAGGCCATGAATATAACCGGCTGGCTGAAGTAAAAGCCAGTGGCCGTACACTGGTGTTACCGCTGGCTTTCCCGGCGGCGCCTGAAGTGACCCTGCCCGATCAGCATCTGGATGTCAGTCTGGCTGATTTACGCCACTGGGAGCGGGCGCCGGCTAATCCGGCTGCTCTGGCACAAGCCGGGGTATCTTTTGCCCTGACCAGCCATGGCCTGAAGAAAAAAACCGATTTTCTGCCTAACCTGCGAAGTGCCGTGAAACATGGTTTGAGCCAGCAACAGGCGTTAGCAGCATTAACAACGATACCTGCATCTATGTTAGGCCTGGAGCAGCAGCTGGGTAAAGTTGCCAGTGGTTATCAGGCCGATATCGTAGTCAGCCGTGGCGATTTATTCACCGATGGGGAAATTGTTGCCACTTGGTTACGCGGGCAGCTGCATGAGTTTGCTCCGTTAGATGCGCCGCAGTTTGCCGGTACCTACCCGTTGAATATTGCCGGAAACAGCTTTGATTTAACCCTTAGTGGCCACGCACCGAAATTAACGGGCGAGCTGAAACTGGCCGATGAGAAAGTGGCGCTGCAACATGTGCTGGTGCAGGGCCAGCATCTGCAGTTCAGTGTACCCCTGCAAAAACTGACCGGCACAGATACGGTTGCTCAGTTTAGCGGTATGCTGCGTGGTGCGACGTTAACGGGCCGCTGGCAGCATGCTGATGGCAGCCAGACCCCGGTAAGTGCAGAGCGTACTGCAGTCCCCGCAGCTGAAGCTGACGCTGGTAAGGCACCGGCGCCGATGATATCCCGCCTTACCTATCCGAACCGGGCGTTTGGCCGGGCGAATTTACCACAGCGGCAAAACCTGCATATTAAAAATGCCACGATATGGACAGCCACTGAGCAGGGCGTACTGCACAATACCGATATTATTGTCCGTGATGGCAAAATAAGCCGGATTGGCCAAGCGCTAACCACACCAGTGGGTTATACCGTTATTGATGGTAAGGATATGCATATTACCCCGGGCATTATCGATGAGCACTCGCATATTGCCACCGAGCAGGGCGTTAATGAAGGCAGCCATGCGAATACTGCCGAAGTGCACATTGGTGATGTGGTTAACCCTGATGATATTAATATTTACCGCGGTCTGGCAGGTGGGGTAACTGCCGTGCAACTGCTGCATGGCAGTGCAAATCCGATTGGCGGCCGGGCACAGATCATCAGCCTGCGCTGGGGCGAGTCGGCTGAAGGCATGAAGTTTGCCGATGCGCCTGGCAGCATTAAGTTTGCGCTGGGTGAAAACGTTAAGCAGTCAAACTGGGGCAGCGAGTTCACCAGCCGCTATCCGCAAACGCGGATTGGGGTAGATACCTTTATCCGGGATAACTTTCAGGCAGCAAAAGAATACCAGGCCCGCTGGCAGGCTTACAATAAATTGTCAAAGCGCCAGCAAAGCAAGGTACTGGCACCGCGGCGCGACTATCAGTTAGAGACTCTGGTTGAAATTATTGAGGGCAAGCGGCATATCCATACCCACTCTTATGTGGCTTCAGAGATATTAATGTTAATAGATGTGGCCGAAGAGATGGGGTTTAACATCCAAACCTTTACCCATATTCTGGAAGGCTACAAAGTTGCCACGGAAATGCAAAAGCACGGTGCCAGTGTTTCTACGTTTGCCGACTGGTGGGGTTTTAAAATGGAAGTTAACGATGCGATTCCAACTAATACCTGTCTGATGCACGAGCAGGGGCTGCTGGTCAGTGTTAACTCTGATGACCCGGGTTTATTACGCCGGCTAAATCAGGAAGCGGCGAAATCGACGATGTATTGTGGTATGGACGAGCACGAAGCGTTGAAAATGGTGACAATTAATCCGGCGAAACAGCTGAAAATTGACGATAAAGTAGGTTCGCTGGCCGAAGGTAAGCAAGCTGATCTGGTGCTATGGGATGGACATCCGTTATCAGTATATGCTCAGGTACAGCAAACCTGGATTGACGGTGCCCGCTATTTTGATCGCAGCGAGGATATCCGGCTACGTGCGGCTCAGCAGACAGAAAAGCAACAGCTGATCCAGAAGGTGCTCACGGCAGGCGAGTCAGCCCGCAGTGGTGTGGAAAATGGTTATAAGCAGGAAGACCCTATCTGGCACTGCGAAGACAATGCCGACTGGTTAAAACTGCGGTTTGGGGAGCATGCCGATCATACCGGTCATGCTCATACAAAAAACCATCAGTATCTGCAGCACTAGGGAGTCGCATAAGCAATGAAAACATTAAGCAAAATCGTGATGCTGGCAACGGCGCTGACCACAGCAGCGGCGGCAGCCGTAAACCCGGTGCCCGGTAACAAGCAGCAACAGCCATTGCTGTTACAAAACGCCATGGTTCACAGTGTCAGCGCTGCTCCCGCTAAGCAGGATGTATTACTGGTCGATGGTAAGATAGCAGCGATAGGCACCGGCTTAGCTGTGCCCGCTGGCGCACAGCAACTGGATTTAACCGGAAAGCATCTTTATCCGGGGTTAATTGCCCTGATTAACCAGCTGGGGCTGATTGAAGTTGAAGCGGTGCGTGCCACCCGGGACGATAGGGAAATCAGCTCAACTAATCCGGATTTACAGGTACAGGTAGCCTATAATGCCGACTCTGTTGTGATCCCGACCATTCGTAGTAACGGGTTTAGTCATAGCCTGATTTATCCGGACGGCGCGATGCTTACCGGCCGGTCAGCTTTAATGCAACTGGATGCCTGGAACTGGCAGGACGCCACAGTGCAGGCCAATGTTGGTTTGCATGTAAACTGGCCGCGAATGAGTATTCAAAATGGCTGGTGGGTGCGTGATAGTGCAGAAAAGCAGCGCGAAAATCAGCAGAAACAGCTAGCCGAGCTGCAGCAGTATTTTGAGCAGGCGCACGCTTATTATCTGGCCGAGCAGGCAGGCTTAAACACGGGTAAAGATTCACGTTGGCATGCCATGCTGGCGTTCTTCGAAGGTAAACTCCCACTGTTTGTCCATGCCGATGATCCGCGGCAAATGCGCCAGGCGATGTTGCTGGCTGACAAGTATCAGGTACGGTTGGTTATTGTCGGTGGCCGCGACAGCTGGCGCTTAGCCGATGAGCTTGCTAAAGCTAAGGTGGATGTGATCTACACCGCGCCTTACGGGTTACCAACCCGCGGCGATGAAGCCTATGACCAGGCATTCTCAGTGCCAGGTTTGTTGCGTGAAGCCGGGGTGAGGATAGCTCTGTCACTGGACGGTTTCTGGGATACCCGTAATCTGGTATTTGCCGCCGGCCACGTTACCCGCTATGGCCTGAGTAGCGAAGATGCGCTGCGGGCGCTGACCCTGGATGCTGCCGCTATTGCCGGTGTTGCAGACCGGCTTGGTAGCATCGAAGTGGGTAAAAGCGCCAGCCTGGTGGTATCGGATGGTGATATTTTTGATTACCGGGGCCATAAAATCGAACATTTATGGATTGATGGCCGTCAGGTTGATTTAAATAACCACCACAAGCAACTGCACGAACGGTTTAAGCAGCGTTATAACGACGCTGAGTAATATCACCCCCAGCTGTTTGAATCAGGTGCCAGTGGAAGCTGGCACTGTTATTTTCGGAGAGGCCATGTTGTATAAATTAACCATCGGCGCGCTGTTAGTGCTGCTTCTGAGCGGCTGTTATGCCGGTAAAGAAACCGAACCGCAAGCAGGCGCCCGTCCGGGTGCGATTGAAGCGCACCTGCGATTTCTGGCCAGTGATGAGTTGGAAGGGCGTGACACCGGCAGCCGGGGTCATCAAATCGCGGCAAATTATATTGCCAGTCAGTTTCAGGTGCTCGGCTTAAAGCCGGCCGGTGACAATGGCAGTTATTTTCAGCAGGTGCCGCTGCGCTCTGCCCGGCTGCAGCAGGAAAGCGTGAAACTGAGTTTTCGCCGCGGTGATAACGCGTGGTCGCTCAGTTACCCACAGCAGTTTTTTAGTGGCGCCTCGGTTAGTCAGACCGATATTGCGCTGAGCGCGCCACTGGTGTTTGTCAGTTATGGCCTGGTGTCAGAAGAGTTTGGTTTAGACGATTATGCCGGTCTGGATGTCAGCGGTAAGATCGTGGTACAGCTGGCTGGGTTACCGGCCTCGTTGCCAAGTGAAGAACGGGCCTATCTTGGGAGTATAAAAGGTAAACTCGCCGCAGAACGGGGCGCTGTCGGTGTTATCACCATTCACACACCGGTGCAGGAAAAAACCCGGCCTTATGCCAATAGCCTGCTGTATCTTAATACCCCCCGGTTAGCCTGGCTGGATGCCAACGGCGAACCTGGCGCAGCTGACAACAAATTAAAGGCCGGCGCTTATTTGCATCCCGAGGCGGCTGCGCGTTTATTTGAACAGGAACAGCAAAGCCTGACCGACATTTTTTTGATGCTTGACGCTGACCAGCATCCACGGGGTTTTGCGTTAGCCAGTGAAGCCAGTTTAAGTGCCAGCAGCAGCCATCAGCAGATCAGCAGTCCCAATGTGATTGCGGTGCTTGAGGGTAGCGATCCGACACTTAAGAACGAATATGTCGTGATCACGGCGCACTCTGACCATATTGGTTTTAGTAATGACTTACGCGCTGATGATAAAATCAATAATGGTGCCATGGACAATGCGGCCGGTATGGCTATTTTGCTGGAAACAGCAAGGATGTTCAGTGAACTGTCGGTAAAACCACAGCGTTCCATTTTATTTGTGGTGGTGACTGCGGAGGAAAAAGGTTTACTGGGAGCAGATTATTTCGCCACTCATCCTACCCGGCCACTGGCCAGTCTGGTGGCAAATGTTAATCTGGATATGCCGGTGTTACTGTATCCGTTTGCCGATTTAATCGCCTTTGGTGCGGATCACTCCACCCTGGGTGAGGTGGTCGCTGCCGCAGCCGCAAAAGAGGGTATCGCATTAAGTGCCGATCCGATGCCAGAGCAGGCTATTTTTACCCGCTCAGATCACTTTACCCTGGTAAAGCAGGGCGTGCCGGCGGTATTTCTGATGACGGGCTTCACCTCTAAAGATCCAGAGCAGGATGGCGCAAAAATATGGGGCAGTTTTTTTGCTAAGCATTACCACAAATCCTCAGATGATATTGCCAGCCTGAGCCGCGAGTATGGGCCTGTACGCTACGACGCCGGTGCCGTATTTGCCGATATTAACTTTAATATTGCGCTGGATATCGCTAATAATGCTCAGCGCCCGTTATGGAAGGCGGATAGCTTTTTTAATAAGGTATTTGGCAAGGAATATAACCGTCAATAAACCAGCCGGGCTGACAGCTTAATGTTGTCAGCCCAATGAAAAGGCTTTATTGCTCAAGCAGTTTAAACAACAACGCTTTTACCAGTTCCGGTTCAAAGGGTTTGTCGCACATTGCATTGATGCCGGACTGGGCAATATTACTTAAATGGGTATCATTTGCTTCACTGGTCACCATTAACACCGGTATATGCGACTGCTGGCTGTTTTCCCTGATAAACTGGGTCAGTTCGCGGCCATTGACCTCTGGCATGTTGTAGTCCGTTACCACCAAATCGAACATGTGCTGTTTTAATATCTCTATGGCTTGCCGGCCATCCTCGGCTTCTGTCAGATGCTGGATACCCAGATTACTCAAAACCCGTTTAATATGATTACGGGCCAGCCGGCTGTCATCCACCACTAATACCCGAATGTCGTGTACGTCAAACAGCGACAGTTCAAGCTCACTGGGACTTAATAAATCAATGGCGGCATTTAACGCTTTGCCTAAATGCGCGGTGGTAAAAGGTTTAGGCAAAATAGCAACGACACCAGATTGTTTAAATTCTTCTAACATCGCTTTGCGGGTTTCACTGGATACCAGCATAAATGGAATGTCTGCCAAAGCCGGTTGTTGCTTGATGTTTTGTAATAAATCCAGCGCGGTGCCATCGGCAAAATGTAAGGCGCAGGCAATTAAATCTGGCTGGTGGTCGCGCAGTTGTAGCAAGGCGCTACTGACCGAGCTGGCTTCACTGATATGCTGTACCTGTTCCTGCTTAAGGTGATGGCTGATAATTTTCCGCTGAGTCTCTGACGGCTCAACCAGTAAGATATGCAGTTGTGAGGGGGACAGTTGTTGCATGGTAATTTCCGTCGTTTGTGTTGATTCAGACGTGGCCCGGTTTAACCGCCGGCCCATTTTACGCTAAAACCAAGCTGATTCAGATATTGTTCAATCTGTTGCCGCTTGTCTGCCTGTATCTCAATAATGCCGTCTTTTACCGCACCGCCGCAGGCGCATTTTTTCTTTAACACGGAGCATATCTCATTAAGCTCAGCGGCTGTCCTGGCAATACCACTGATGGTCAGGACAGTTTTGCCACCGCGTCCTTTTTTCTCCCGACGCAGACGGACCGCTCCATCAGGATAGGCAGTACCGCCGGATTCAGCACCCCTGGATGAAGTCAGTCTGCCCGCATCAGTGCTATAGACCAGGGCGGTATTTTCACTGTGACCGTTGGCGGCATTACCGCTATCTGCTGGTTTGTCGGCCCGACCAAGCTGTTGTTGCCAGTCGGCCAGGGAGATTTTCTGTGCCATAACCGTTGCCGTAAAAATAAGGGAGCTGTTAACAGAAATGCCAGCTTACCGAGCGAACCTTGTGTCAGCAAGTTTTTCTCAGGCTGACTTGGCTTTTTAAGTGCTTCTGCTAAAATAGCGCGTCTTTTAGAAATCTGGATGGCTATGGCCCGGTGACGTATGCAGGCAATTGAATATTTAGAACGTAGTGGTTTGCTGAATGAGTATGGCGATATCAGCAGCGAAATTGAGCGGGCGCGGCTGGCATTAAATCAATATCTGCAAACTGCAACAGGCGAAGTCCGCTGGCAGTTTCAGGTGCCTGAGCTCGGTGAGGGCGGTGCTTGCAGTTTGTTTGGCCAGCTTGCTGCCGAACCTTATTCATTGCTACCAATTTTAGGGGGACAAACCCCGGCTAACCAGCTTGCGTTAAGTAAGTTAAGTGCGGTCGCCGATTATTATCAGCTGCAAAGTGGCCAGGACTGGTTTGGTATTTATCAGGCCCGCTATAATACGGCCGCTGAGCCGGTGCTGGTGAAACTGGCCTATTACGGGGCGCCATCACGGGCAGAATTTCCCCTGACCAGCGAGTTCGCCAAAATCAGCAATAACAGTACCGTGGGTTTGTCCGGCCGGGCGCGGGTGATCAACAGTGTGCCTGCTTATTTAGCGGCCGGCGGCGAATATTATACCTGCGATCCGAAAGTACAGGCCGAAGCCTGTTTGCCTCTGTTTGACCAATCAGGCAAAATAGCTGGTATTGTCGATGCAGAACATTTTCAGCAAGCTATTTTTACTCCCGCTGCCATGGCATTACTGATCTCGGTATGTTTGGTTGTGCCGGATCATTTACCTTAGCAGGTAAGCTAACCGCTTACTTTTATTGAACATTTTAACCAGGTAGAACCTTATGTTTTCTCAGTTACAAACTGTTGCCACTGATCCGATTCTGGGCCTGATGGCCGAATATAAAGCAGATCCTAACCCTAACAAGGTTGACTTAGGGGTCGGAGTATACAAAGACGAACAGGGCCATACCGCGGTACTTAAATGTGTAAAAGAGGCCGAAGCGCTGCGTCTGAAACAGGAAGACAGCAAAACCTATATTGGTATGGCAGGCGATCTGACCTTTAACAACCATATTGAAAAGCTGGCGTTTGGCAAGGCCCACCAGGTGTTAATGGCCAACCGGGTAACAACAGCGCATACCCCGGGCGGCACAGGCGCATTGCGGGTAGCGGCTGAGTTTATTAAAAGAGCCAACCCCGATGCCACTATCTGGGTGACGACACCTACCTGGGCAAACCATATTTCTCTGTTTCAGGCAGCAGGCTTAAAGGTTAAAGAATACGCTTATTATGATTACAGTACCAAGGGTTTGCAGAGTGAGCAGATGTTTGCCGATCTGAGCAAGGTACCGGCCGGTGACGTGGTGCTGGTGCACGCCTGCTGCCATAACCCCAGTGGTATGGATTTAAATTTTGAGCAGTGGCAAAGGTTTACCACTATTGCTAAAGAACGTGGTTTTACGCCGCTGGTCGATATGGCCTATCAGGGTTTTGGTGCCGGGCTCGATGAAGATGCTGCCGGCCTGCGTTATCTGGCTGATAATGTGCCTGAACTGCTGCTGTGCAGTTCTTGCTCGAAAAACTTTGGTTTGTACCGCGAACGGATTGGTGCGGTCAGTATTGTCACGGAAAACAGTAAAGTGGCTGAGATTGCCCGGGTCAATCTGTTAAGTGTGGTGCGCAGTATCTATTCTATGCCACCAGCGCATGGCGCGATTATTGTAAGCCATATTCTTGATAGTCAGGAGCTGACTACATTATGGCATCAGGAACTGGCGGAAATGCGTAACCGGATTAACGCTTACCGGCAGCTGATTATTGATAAATTAGCAGCAGAAGGCGTAACTGACGATTTTAGCTTTATTACCCGTCAGCATGGTATGTTTAGCTTCCTGGGTATTAGTAAAGCACAGATTGAGCGCTTAAAATCAGAATTCAGCATCTATATGGTGGGGTCAAGCCGGGTCAGTATTGCCGGCCTAAATCACAGTAATATTGATTATTTTGCAAAGTCGGTCGCGACAGTATTAAAAAGCTAAACTTGCTTTTGATCATCTGGCTACCGGTCAAAGCCGCCCGCTGAGCAGGGGCGGCTTTATTATTTTAATAACTGATTAAACCTTCGCCGAAACTCAGCCATTTTTGGTGCAATAATAAACTGACAGTAACCCTGCTGTGGGTTTTGCAAAAAATAGCCCTGATGATAATCTTCGGCCGGGTAAAACGTCTGGGCGGGACTTATTTCAGTGACGACAGGTTCGGCAAACAGTTGCTGTTCAGTCAGCTCCTGCACAACCTCTTTCGCGGTGTCGGCCTGCTGCTGGCTGTGAAAAAAGATAGCCGAGCGATACTGCGTTCCGATATCGTTGCCCTGGCGATTAAGTTGGGTCGGATCATGCAGCGTGAAAAATATCTGACATAACTGCTTAAAGTTAATCTGCTCGGGATCATACCGTACCTGGACCACTTCGGCATGACCGGTCGTACCGGTGCAAATACTCCGGTAATCCGGATTAGTAGTATGGCCACCCATGTAGCCGCTTACTGCCTGCTCCACACCTTTTAGCTGATTCAGGGCAGACTCCAGACACCAGAAACATCCTGCGCCAAAAGTGGCAATCTGATTGCTCATTATTACTCCGTTCAGTTTGACTGCACCGTTAATAGGACGACTTGCCAGTAGCGTTACAGATCGGGATTTACCAGCATAGCGTAGTAAACGTCAACGTCAACGGTTTATCAAGGACCCTAATATGACAGTGGCAGTAATCGGTGCCGGCATGGCTGGTGCTGCAGCGGCTAATACCCTGACAATGGCCGGCTTACCGGTAGAGGTTTTTGATAAAGGACGATCGCCAGGGGGCAGGATGAGCTCTAAACGAAGTGGTGATCGGTATCTGGATTTAGGCGCCCAGTACTTTACTGCCCGCAGCGCACCTTTTCAGCAACAGCTGGAACATTGGCTGGCAGAGGGGGTGGTGAACTGCTGGCAGGCTAAGTGTTACAAGTTTGAGTTTGGTCAGTTGGCCAGTTCAGAGGATCTGACACCCCGCTTTATTGGCAAGCCGTCGATGCAAGCACCGGTCAGGTCGTTGCTTGGTAATACGCCGCTGCGCCTGAATTGCCGGATAAGCCGGCTGCGATATCAGCAGATCAGCCCGGCAACCACAGCCGGGGGCTGGTATTTATTCGATCAGCATAATAGTCAATTCGGCCCCTATCAGGCTGTTATCCTGACGCTGCCTCCGGTTCAGCTGCAAACCCTGCTGGCAACGCTTTTCCAGCCTGGGGAGTCCGGTTACGCCGATATTCATCAGCTACTGCTGCAATTACAGCCTCAGATATTGCTACCCTGTTGGGCGGTTAATCTGCAACTGACTGAGCCGATACAAACCCGCGCTGATGCGGTTTTTGTAAAGGAAGGCAACGTTAGCTGGCTGGCCCGGCAAAACAGTAAACCGGGCCGGCCAACCGCTGCAGAAAACTGGCTGGTACATTTTAGTCCGCAGTGTTCTGTATTACATTTGCATGCCAGGCCATCTGAGCTGGCAGCGCTTGCCAAAGCGGAGCTGGAAATGATATTTGAGCAGTCGGTTTCGGTTACTGATGTCCTGACTCATCGCTGGTTATATGCTCAGATTAATCCAGCCCTTACCCAGCGTAAGCCTGATTATCACCAGCGCTTAAAGCTGAGTGTGGCGGGGGACTGGTTAATGGGCGGCAGAGTTGAAAATGCATATTTAAGCGGCGTGGCCGCAGCAAACGAGGTAATAGCGGATGTCTGAACAGGTTTTGATTATTGGCGCCAGCAGTGGTATTGGTCAGGGGCTGGCGCAGCATTATATGGAGCAGGGGCACCAGGTGCAGGCCATCAGCCGGAGTCAGTGCCCGTCATCACTTGCAAAGCCAGCGATGCGCTGGTTACAACTTGATACTACGGCTGCAGGCGATGTTACAGAGAGCGCTGTGAACAAAGCGGTGACTGAAGCTATTACAGCGACTCCCGGCATCATTTTTATTTGTCAGGGCTGGCTGCACGATAATCAGCATGGCCCGGAGAAAACACTGCGCCAGTTATCTGCAGCACAAATGCAAAAAAGTTTTACCATTAATGTCTGGCAGCCTGCGTTATATTTAAAAGCCCTGTTTAGCTACTTAACCAGGCAGTCTGACGTAAGAGTTTTAGTGCTTAGCGCAAAAGTAGCCAGTATTACCGACAATGAGCTGGGTGGCTGGTACAGCTACCGGGCAAGTAAAGCTGCCGTTAATATGCTGGTTAAAACCAGCAGTATTGAGCTTGGCCGCTACAATAAAACTGCAGCGCTGGTCAGCGTGCATCCGGGTACCACTGACACCGCATTATCTGCCCCCTTTCAGGCAAACGTGCCCGCCGGTCAACTGCAATCGGCCGGCGCCACCGCAGTCCGGCTTGCCGCTGTGGCGGCGCAGTTAACGCCCCGGCACAGCGGCAAGCTGCTGAACTGGGACGGAACCGTATTACCCTTTTGATATTAACCGATAAACCTTTGTCTATCTGGGTGAAACTTCATCTGCAGCATGCTCATCCGGCAACTGCTGTTCAAGTTGGGTAATTTGCTGGCTGAGCGCTTTTGGTGAACCGGTATTACGGGCCAGCGCGATATAGGTTACCGGCACGACGTACAGGGTTAACAGCGTTGCTAAGGCAACACCGCAGAAAATGACCATTCCTATCACCATCCGGCTTTCTGAGCCTGGGCCACTGGCCAGGATCAACGGTAAACTGCTCATAATAGTGGTAAAGCAGGTCATCGTAATGGGCCGCAGTCGCTGAATTGCTGCCCGGCGCACCGCATCTTCAAATGCGACACCGGCATCGCGTAGCTGATTAGCAAACTCGACAATCAGAATACCGTTTTTAGCAACCAGACCAATCAGCATGACCAGTCCGATCTGGCTGTAGATATTCAGTGACATATCAAAGAAATATAATCCTGACAGAGCACCAACCAGACCCAGTGGTACCGTAATCATGATAACCAGCGGATGAATAAAGCTTTCAAACTGAGCCGCCAGCACCAGATACGTAATAACCAGCGCCAGCATAAATACCAGTAAAGTTGACTCACCACTTTCCTGAAACAGCTGTGACTCACCCTTATAGTCAATGCCCACGGTATCCTGAATCTCAGTCTGTACTATGGTTTCCAGATATTCGAGGGCTTCGCCAAGGCTATAGCCTGGTGCCAGACTGGCAGAGATGGTAATTGAGCGCATCCGGTTATAGCGATTCAGCGCGGCGGCCGTTGCTTCTTCGCGCAACGTGACCAGGTTATCCAGTGGGATTAGCTGACCACTGCTGTCAGAGCGGATAAACACATCTTTGATAGAACCCGGCGCCTGGAAATCGTCATCCCAGCCTTCCAGAATCACGTCGTATTCGCGGCCTTTATCTATAAAGGTCGTTACCCTCCTGCCACCAAGCATCGCTTCCAGTGCCCGGCCGATAGCGCCAACGGAAATACCAAGATCACCAGCCCGTTCAGTATTAATTTCTACTAATACTTGTGGCACTGTCTCTTTGTAGTCGTGATCCAGCATCAGCAGGTTAGGGTTTTCACTGGCTTTGTTTATAACGATATCACGCCAGCGGGCAAGTTCCTCATAAGTGTTGCCCTGCAGCACAAACTGCACCGGCCGGCTACCACCGCCGCCGCCGCCCAGGCCACTGCGCATAAAGGTAAAGGCGCGTACATCAGGTAATTCATTAATTTTTGCTGCCACTTCCGGCATGATCTCAGCGGTGCGTCTTTGGCCATTGTTCCAGTTTTCGGTGCCAACTATCGCAATACCGCCGCTGCCGCCCCAGCCGGGTACCCGGATAAGCAACCGGTTAAGTTCACCCCTCTCGTAATACGGCATCAGAATATCTTCAATTAATCGCATGTTCCGGCTATTGCTCTGATAACTGGCGCCCTCAGCCGGGGTCATTGAAATAAAGAAAGTACCCCGATCTTCAGTTGGTGCTAACTCAGATGGGAGCATCGTTACCAACTGATAGCTGGCAGCAAAACACAGCACGACGACAATCAGGGTGGGCCAGCGGGTTTGGGTTACCACATTCAGTTGTCTGCGATAACCATTTTCAAGTTTGGCAAAGCCGCGGTGTAGCGCCGCCCCCAATTTCGATTCACGTTTGCGATGCTGCAACAATTTGCTGCATAACATCGGTGACAAGGTCAGGGCGGTAACACTGGAGAACGCGACCGCCGCTGCGATAGCCAGCGCAAACTCAGTAAACAGTTTTCCCAGTTGTCCTTGCATAAACACCAGTGGCACAAAGACAGCGATCAGTACCAAGGTTGTCGCGATGACTGCAAAGCCTACCTCCCGGGCACCGCGATAAGCGGCCAGCAATGGCGGTTCGCCGGTTTCTATTCGCCGGTAGATATTTTCCAGCACGACAATAGAGTCATCCACCACCAGACCGATGGCCAGCACCATCGCCAGCAACGTCAGCAGGTTTATTGAAAAATCGAGCGCAAACAACACGGTCACTGCAGCAACCAGCGCTACCGGTACCGTAATAGCCGGTATAAACGTGGCCCTGATATTGCCAAGGAACAGAAAGATGACTAATACCACCATACCCATGGCAATGCCCAGGGTGTTGTAGACTTCCTTTATCGACTCAGAGATAAACAGTGACGAATCATAGCCAGGCTCAATGGTCGTGCCTGGCGGTAACTGGGCTTTAATCCGCTCCATTTCTGCCCGGGCGCTTTTCACCACCTCCAGCGTATTGGCTTTGGATTGCTTAATAATGCCAATCCCTAACAGATTTTTGCCATCGCCGCGAAACTCACTTTCTTCATCTTCTGAAGACAGCATCACATCGGCTACTTCACCAAGACGCACCAGATAGTTGTCAGCGCCGCGTTTGATGACCAACCGCCGGAAATCCTGTTCAGTTTTGTAGGTGCGGATAACCCGCACTGTAAAATCCCGGTCAACCGATTTAATGTTCCCTGCCGGTAACTCCACGTTTTCGCTGCGCAGTACATTTTCGATGTCCTGTACGGTAACACCCCGGGCTGCCATGGCATCCCGATCCAGCCAGACCCGCATGGCATAATCGCGGGAGCCGCCTAACTGAATTCTGGCGACGCCATCGACCACAGAAAAGCGTTCAACAATATAACGGTTGGCATAGTCGGTCAGCTCCAGCGTGCTCATGTTTTCACTGTTAAGCACAAACCAGGCAATAGTGTCTTCGTCTGCATTGGCTTTGGATACTTCAGGCGGATCAGCCTGATCTGGCAGATTATTTAAGGCCCGGGCCACACGATCCCGAACGTCATTGGCTGCAGAGTCAATATCGCGCTCTACATTAAATTCGATAGTAATGCTGGAGCGACCATTGCGACTGTTGGAGTTAATGCTCTTAATGCCTTCAACACCGCTGATCCGGTCTTCCAGCACCTGAGTAATTTTTGTTTCAACAATTTCTGCTGAGGCACCGGGATAATTGGTATTGATGCTGACAATAGGGGAGTCAATATCGGGAAACTCGCGCAGGGGCAGCATGGTAAAACAGACAATACCAAATACGACCAACAGCAGATTGACCACAGTGGCAAATACCGGGCGTTTAACCGACAAATCTGATAACAGCATTATCGTGCTCCGACCCGGTTAATTTTAATGCCAGGGCGGACTTTCTGAATACCTTCCACCACGATTTCTTCACCCTCTGCCAATCCTGAGGTAATTTCAACCCAACCCGGAATACGCTGGCCAACGTCAACCTCCCGCCGGCTGACCGTGTTATCGCTATTGACCACAAATACAAACTGCTGGTTTTGCTGCGGAATTAAAGCGCGTTCTGAGATTTGTAATACCGCTACGTTAGACAGTTCGACTTTAACATTTAGCAGCATGCCGGGTCGTAAGCGTAAATCACTGTTATCCAGTGTGGCATGCACCCTGATTGAGCGGGTTACCGGGTCCAACCGGGTATCGATTGCACTGACCTGACCGATAAAGTCGACATCGCCATAGGCAACGTTAGTGACCGTCACCGGCATTCCCCGTTTAATTTCAGCCAGATAATGTTCAGCGACACTGAACTCGACTTTCAGGGTATTCAGGTCGTCCAGGGTGGTCAGCACAGTGCCGGCATTGACATAGGCACCTTCACTGACCTGACGCAGCCCCAGATAACCATCAAAGGGAGCTCGGATAGTCAAATCGTTGAGCTGTGCTTTGGCAATATCAATTTGTGCCAGAGTAGTATTAACCCGGGTTTGCTGTTCATCCAGCAGTGATTGGGCTGTGGCCTGAGTTGTTGCCAGGTTTTCCAGCCGCTCCAGCTGGCGGCGCTGATCGGTCAGTATTGCTGATAGTTCTGCAATTCTGGCCAGCTGCTGGACATTATTCAGCCTGGCAATAATATCGCCGGCTTTAACCTGTTTCCCTTCCTGAATATTCAGCTCAATTAAAAAGTCGCTGACCGGCGCAACAAGCTGCACCGAATGATTGGCGATACCATTCCCTATGGCAGTAATCTGCCGGATCATCGGTTTTACGGTAACTTTAGCGGTACTGACGGCCACCGGTGAGCCGCCGCCTCTGCCGGATGCCGTGCTTTGTTGTTGCTGCCAGTTCAGGAAGCCAACAAATACCACTAAGGCTAATAAAATGACCCAGATGAGACGAGAATGAGTTTTTGTCACAATGACTCCGCTTACCGCATGATAATACTTTGAGTGTATTGTATGGTTTAATTGAGTAAACAGATGTTCTGTTATCGCAATCATGGCGGCGTTGGTCGTATTCCTGTGTCTTTTGCGCTGATCCGCCTTAGCAGCGAGTGCTGTATTGAGAGTGTCAGCCTGTTAAACACGGTCATAATCGTTATAAGGGGGAGTTATGGAACCCATTCTAGTCAGCCAGAGCAGCCACCAGGGCGGCGCCCGCTTGCTGCTTAGCGGTTTGGGCGCATTGCTGGGGCTGGTTTTATTTACCGTACTGTTTGCCGGCCAGTTTAATTTATTGCTGGCACTGGCCTATATTGGTGCGGGCATGGCGATATTCCTCGGTGTTGCCAAACTGGCAGAACCGAAGCACTTTTTACGGTGTGATGAATATGGGGTCCATTATTATCATCGCTATGGCAGCTGGTCTCTACCATGGAGCTGCTTTATGTATTGTGCTGTGCCGCAGCTGGAGCAGCAGGACTTATCGTTTATCGGTTTTAAGGTGACAGATTATGATGCCGTGTTACAACCGTTAAAATTACGGCTGGCTGTGCGACTGATGACGGAGCAGCGGCCATTATTTATCTCTGCCGTGAAACAGGGGTGCACCGGCGGCCAGTGTGCCAGTGAATTACTGGCTGAGAAAGATGTGTTTGCGACAGCAACTCAGCGTTACGATGGCATTAAAGCCATGTTTGCTCACAGAATGCAACGGCTGGGATTAGCCAGCGGTTTTGATTTGTTTGTACCCAGCTCACTCAGTGCTGAGCAAACGGTGGCACTTTGCCGCCAAATTAACCAGGCGCGGCTACAAATAATCCAGAATACAGCAACCTAGACACACTGCTGACTGTGTATCATAATAAGCAGATACTATTTTCTGGCAGGATGGTGCATGAACAGCTACGACAAAGCATTTCTGGTTAGCGGGCGAAATACCCTGATCCATAAAAATAAGAAACTTGATTTAATTGTTATTAA
>NZ_JAWVZF010000027.1:0-23327 GCF_033722355.1 Arsukibacterium sp.
CATGCGAGAGTAGGGCGAACCCATGCGACGTAGTACACCGTTGGAAGGCCAGCTCCGCCAGCTTATCTCTGTCTTTGCCCGCTTAAGCGCAACCCTTTCACCTGGTTGCAAAAATAGGTTAGTATCATCTGATAATTTTCAACGAATGGATATTCAGATGAGTTTAACTAAGCTAACAAGCTCTCTGTGTTTGACAACAGCGCTGCTATTCAGCTTTTCTGGCTTTAGTGTTGCCGCTAAGCCGCTGCAATATGAAGATGTGTTTGAACTTGAGTTTGTGTCGGATCCTCAGCCGAACAGTACTGGTGAAAAGATAGTATTTGTTCGTAACTGGATGGATAAGCAAACCGACCGCCGGCGGATGACATTATGGTTAAGTTCTGCCGATGGTAAGCTGCTTGAGCCGTTAACAGATAAAGATATTAATGCCTATTCTCCGCGCTGGGCACCGGATAATAAGCGGTTGGCGTTTATTGCCAATGGCCAAATTCATATTAAGTGGCTGGATTCAGGCCGGACATCACAACTAGGACAATTAACCCAGCCGCCTGCCAATTTAAGCTGGTCACCTGATGGTAACTGGCTGGCCTTTACGATGTTTACGCCAAAGCCTGCTAAATCACCGGTTAGCCTGCCAGGTAAACCAGAAAATGCTGATTGGGCCAAAGCTGCGGTCTATATTGACAGTAAACAATATCGGGTTGATGGTGCGGGGTATACTAAATCCGGTTTCCGGCATATTTATATTATGCCCTCATCTGGCGGTTCAGCCATTCAGTTAACTGATGGTGATTTTAATCATACGGGTAACATTAGTTGGGCTAAAGACAGTAAAGCGGTCTACTTTTCAGCAAATCGTCATCCTGACTGGCAGTCAAAGCCGCTTAACAGTGAGCTTTTTAAGCTTACGCTGGACGACCGTAAGCTAAGCCAACTGACTGATCGTAACGGCCCGGACAGCAACCCGTTATTATCGCCAGATGGTAAACAAATAGCCTATGTTGGTTTTGACGATCGGAAACTGGCCCACCAGGCCAATCGTTTGTATGTGATGAATACTGATGGCACTAATATCCGTAATTTGACTGAAGATCTGGACCGCTCTATCGATGATTTTCAGTGGCTATCTAACAGCAAAGCCTTGTATATCTCTTATGATAATGAAGGTAAAGGTATCCTGGGTGAACAAGCCTTAACTGGTAAACGCCGCGTTATTACTGAGGATTTGGGCGGTGGCTCATATGGGCGGCCTTACAGTGGTGGTCAGTTTGCCGCAGCGAGTAGTGGCCTTGTTGCCTATACCAGAATGAGTGCAGAGCAACCCGCTGAGCTTGCGGTAATTAATAAAGGCAAAAAGCAGCTATTAACTGATCTCAATGCTGATCTGCTTTTTGCCCGGGACATTGGTAAAGTAGAAGAATTTTGGTATAGCTCATCGGTAGATCAGCGAAAGTTACAGGGCTGGATTGTTTATCCACCAGATTTTGACCCGGCAAAACAATATCCGCTCATTCTGGAGATCCATGGTGGTCCACATACTGCTTATGGCCCGCATTTTGCCATGGAATTACAGTTAATGGCGGCTAAGGGCTATGTTGTGCTTTATACCAACCCGCGTGGCAGCACCAGTTACGGTGAAGATTTCGCAAACTTAATTCATCATAATTACCCCAGCCAGGATTATAACGATCTGATGGACGGCGTTGATGCAGTAATTGCTAAGGGCTTTATTGATGAAAAGCAGTTATTTGTTACCGGCGGCAGTGGCGGCGGTGCTTTAACAGCCTGGATAGTGGGTCATACCGACCGTTTTGCCGCTGCTGTATCGGTAAAACCAGTGATTAACTGGATTAGCTTTGTATTAAATGCAGATATGTACAGTTATTTCAGCCAGTACTGGTTTCCTGCTATGCCATGGGAAGACCCAGAGCATTATTTAAAATATTCGCCCATCAGTTATGTGGGCAATGTTAAAACGCCCACTATGTTGATGACAGGAGAGGCAGATCACCGTACGCCAATCTCGGAAACGGAACAGTTTTACCAGGCACTGCACTTGCTGGGCGTTGATACTGCTATGGTCCGGATCCCCGAAGCCTCGCACTCCATTTACAGCCGGCCGAGTAACTTAATGGCTAAAACGGCCTATATCCTGTATTGGTTTGATAAATACCGGCAGGACAAGAGCAAAACAGATAATAAAGACCCTGGTAGTCGAGCTAAGAATTAAGCGGCAGCAGCCCGGTAGGCAGACTACCGGGCTTATGCTAGGCTAAGATTCCGGACAACTGGATGCTGCTTTTATATGCATTTGAACAACCAGAAGTGTTTTTTAGCTTTACCTTTAAACACGCTTTTGTATAATGGCGCCTCCAACGCTAGGGGCATAGTTCCAATTGGTAGAACAGCGGTCTCCAAAACCGATGGTTGGGGGTTCGAATCCCTCTGCCCCTGCCACTTCTCTTGATTATGAATATATCAGCAAGCAAGGCTCAGTTACTTCGTCAGCTCAATATAAAGCCTTTGCAGAGCCGTGAATGTTTTTATTCTGGCTCAGCTGCAGGTGCACAATGCCATGATTCGGCTGCTGCCACGTTATTGCATCCTGAACAAAGCTTATTAAGCCGTGATATCCGGCAACTGCTGGCACAAACAGTAATCAGTGACTGGTTGCTCGACCCAGCTGCCAGCCAATGCGTGCTTACCGACAACGGCAACGTATTGCTTACGCCAACCCTCAGCACATTACAACACCCTGCAGCAAAGCAACAACTCTGGGCCTTGCTGCAACAGCAGTTAGTTGATGATGCTGATTAAACCTCTGGCTGTTACTGACATTCCGGCACTACTGGCAATAGAATCGCGGGCAAACCCTTATCCGTGGACGGAGGGTGTCTTCAAATCTTGCTTTGGCAGTCATTATTATAACTTTGGCCTGTTTGCTGATGAACAGTTACTGGGTTTTTACTTCGGTCAGTTTATTACTGTCGAAAGTCAGTTATTTAATATCTGTGTCCGGAATGATCAGCAGGGCAAAGGTCTGGGTAGCAGCTTGCTTAGCCATTTTATTAGGCAATCGGAGCAACGCAAAGCGCTTGAGGCCTGGCTGGAGGTCAGAGCGTCTAATCAGGCTGCAATTCATTTATATCAGAAGCATGGCTTTATTGAAGCGGGCCGCCGATCAGATTATTACAGCAGCGCTACCGGTAAGGAAGATGCGATAATGATGTGCTTGCCGCTGCGTTTCTCTAATTAATCCCACGCTGTGCCAGCGCCAGCGATGCTGCTATAATCCCCGGCAGTTATTTTTACTACTTTGTCAGCCAGAGTGCTGGTTGTTAACTGATATTGGATACCATGACTAAAGATAAATTTCTGCATGAAATAGACAGCAGACGTACGTTTGCGATCATTTCGCACCCGGACGCCGGTAAAACTACCATTACCGAAAAAGTATTACTTTTTGGCCAGCTGATTCAGAAAGCCGGTACGGTCAAGGGTAAAAAATCCGGTCAGTTCGCAACATCGGACTGGATGGAAATGGAAAAAGAGCGCGGTATCTCTGTGACCACCTCGGTTATGCAGTTCCCCTATAATGATTGTCTGGTCAATCTGCTCGATACCCCGGGACATGAAGACTTCTCGGAAGACACGTATCGTACTTTAACCGCAGTAGATTCCTGTTTGATGGTTATTGATGGCGCCAAGGGTGTTGAAGACCGCACCATTAAACTGATGGAAGTGACCCGGCTGCGGGATACGCCCATTATTACTTTTATGAATAAAATGGATCGTGATATTCGCGACCCGGTCGATTTGCTGGATGAAGTGGAAAGTGTATTAAAAATCGACTGTGCTCCTATTACCTGGCCCATTGGGTCCGGCAAGGAGTTTAAAGGTGTTTATCATATTCTGCGAGATGAAGTTATTTTGTATAAATCAGGTATGGGCCATACCATTCAGGATATGGATGTTATTAAAGGTCTGAATAATCCTGAATTAGATAAGCGGATAGGCTACTACGCGGCACAACTGCGTGATGAGATGGAGCTGGTTCAGGGAGCCAGTCATCAATTTGATCAGCAGCTTTTTTTAAAAGGCGCGTTAACACCGGTATTTTTTGGTACAGCCCTCGGTAACTTTGGGGTTGACCATATGCTGGACGGATTAACTGAATGGGCACCAAAACCACAATCGCGGGCCACAAACAGCCGTGAGGTAGCGCCAACCGAGCGTGGCTTTAGTGGGTTTGTTTTTAAAATTCAGGCTAATATGGACCCGAAACACCGAGACCGTGTGGCATTTTTGCGGATTGTTTCCGGTAAATATGAGAAAGGTATGAAGGTACGGCATGTCCGGATTGGTAAAGATGTGCTGATCCCGCAGGCGCTGACTTTTCTGGCCGGTGACCGCGAGCATCTTGATGAAGCCTATCCCGGTGATATTATCGGTTTACATAATCATGGCACCATTAAAATTGGTGATACCTTTACCACTGGTGAGGATATGCAGTTTACCGGTATTCCTAACTTTGCTCCTGAGTTATTCCGCCGGATCCGTTTGCGCGACCCGTTAAAACAGAAACAGTTACTGAAAGGCCTGGTGCAATTATCGGAAGAAGGCGCAGTGCAGGTTTTCCGGCCACTGGACACCAATGATCTAATCGTCGGTGCTGTGGGGATACTGCAGTTTGATGTGGTTGTCAGCCGGTTAAAATCTGAATATAACGTCGATGCCCAGTATGAAAGTGTTAACGTGGCAACAGCACGCTGGGTATACAGCGATGATGGTAAAGCATTGCAGGAATTTCAGAATAAAGCCAGCGCTAATCTGGCATTGGATGGTGGTGATAACCTGACTTATATTGCACCAACGATGGTTAACCTTAATCTGGCAACAGAGCGCTATCCGAAGATTTCTTTCCAGAAAACCCGTGAACATTAACAGGCTGGTAATATGAATATTAAGCAACTTTTAAGCGACAGAACGTTAGCCGCTTTTACTGCGTTGGGTTTGCCAGAAGGAACTAATCCGGCTGTGACCCAAAGCACCCGGCCTGAATTTGGTGAGTACCAGATAAACGGTGCTATGGGCGCGGCAAAGTTAGTAAAAACTAACCCCAGAGAATTGGCGGGCAAACTGCTGGCATTACTGGAACTTGATGATATTGCGGAAAAAGCCGAGATTGCCGGACCCGGTTTTATCAATGTGACACTGAAAGCCGACTGGCTTGCAACGCAGTTAATGCAGGCAGCGGCAGATACCCGACTTGGAGTCAGTATTAACGCAACTCCCCAAACAGTTGTGGTTGATTACTCGGCGCCTAATCTGGCCAAAGAGATGCATGTTGGTCATTTACGCTCTACTATTATCGGGGATGCCGTGGTGCGAACGCTGGAGTTCTGGGGAGATAAAGTTATCCGCCAGAATCATATGGGCGACTGGGGCACCCAGTTTGGTATGTTGATTGCCCATCTGGAAGACAAGCTGGCGGCAGGGGTTGATTTAGAGCAGGTTGCGTTGGCTGATCTGGAAGACTTTTATCGTGAAGCGAAAAAACGGTTTGATGATGAAAGTGGCTTTGCCGACAAATCACGTCAGTATGTGGTAAAACTACAAAGTGGTGACAGCCACTGTCAAAAACTCTGGCAGCTGTTTATCGAGACCTCAGTTAAACATAGCGACGAGGTCTATCAGAAGTTAAATGTGACCCTGAAACATGCTGATATCAAGCCTGAAAGTGCCTATAACAGTATGCTGCAAGGAATTGTTGATGATTTAAAGCAGCAAAAGCTGGCAGTAGAAGATCAGGGCGCACTGGTGGTGTTTTTAACTGAGTTGGCCGACAAGGAAGGCAATCCGTCACCTTTTATTGTTCAGAAAACCGGTGGTGGCTTTTTATATTCCACCACTGATTTGGCAGCTTGTCAGTATAGAAGCCATCAGTTATCGGCCGATCGGATCATTATTTTTACCGATGCCCGTCAGGCGCTGCATTTTAAACAAGTCGAATTGGTGTCGCGCAAAGCAGGTTATCTGCGGGATAGTACAGTGTATGATCACTGCCCCTTTGGTACCATGATGGGTGAAGATGGTAAGCCGTTTAAAACCCGCACTGGTGGCACCGTTAAACTGGCAGATTTACTTGAAGAAGCCGTGGTTCGTGCTAAAGCTGTTATAGCAGATAAGACCACAGATCTCACCACAGCGGAAATTGCGGAGATTGCTAATAAGGTAGGTATTGGCGCGGTTAAATTTGCTGACTTATCAAAGAATCGCACCAGCGATTATATTTTCAGCTGGGATGCAATGTTGAGTTTTGAAGGCGCAACGGCCCCTTATTTGCAGTATGCTTATACCCGGGTGCGCAGCATCCTGCGAAAGGCAGAAGCAGCTGATGATTTTACAGCGAAAATATTACTTGATTCTGTGCAGGAAAAGCAGCTGGCTGTAAAGTTACTGCGGCTGGAAGAAACACTGCAGATGGTGATAAAAGATGCTCAGCCTAACCTGCTATGTAATTATTTGTATGAATTGGCCAGCTTGTTTATGAGCTTTTACGAAGCCTGCCCTGTACTGAAAGAGGGGGTTGAACCAGAAATCAGGGACAGCCGTTTAATGCTTAGTATATTGACGTCCAAAGTACTGAAGCAGGGGCTGGATTTGCTGGGTATTGAGGTGATGGAGCGTATGTAATGAAAATTGACGATATTCGCCGCAGTTACACCAAAGATCGGCTGGATACAGATAAGCTGAATCCAGACCCGATAGCGCAGTTTGAGCAGTGGCTGCAAGATGCCATAGCGGCAGAGTTGCCGGACCCGACTGCAATGTGTGTGGCGACTGTCGATCAGCAAGGCCAGCCGTCACAGCGGCTGGTGCTTTTAAAAGACGTTAATCATGATGGTTTTACTTTTTATACCAATCTGGGCAGTCGCAAAGCAACTGAACTTGGTATAAATCCCAGGGTCTGTCTGCATTTTCCCTGGCACCCCCTGGAGCGGCAGGTTATTGTTTATGGTACCGCTGAGCGGGTATCGAGCTCCCAGGTAATGAAATACTTTGTGTCACGGCCCAAAGAAAGCCAGCTGGCAGCCTGGGCGTCAGAGCAAAGCCGGCCGGTGTCGACCCGCCAGGCCTTGCTGCAGAAATTTGCTGAGATAAAACATAAGTTCCAGCACGGTGAGGTTCCGCTGCCGTCATTTTGGGGCGGCTTTTTAGTGCGCCCTCATAAAATAGAGTTCTGGCAGGGCGGGGAACACCGGTTACATGATCGTTTCATGTACAGTAAAACCGATAACAGCCAACCATGGCAAATTGAAAGGTTATGTCCTTAACACACAAAGCCACCGCTTCTTACAGATTATTTGACAGTCACTGCCATCTAAATTTGCCCGAGCTGGCCACAGCGCAAAGCCGGCACTGGCAACAGGCGCAGCACGCTGGTGTTGCCGCTATTCTTATTCCGGCTGTTGAACAAGCCGCCTGGACCGAGTTGCTTACAATGGACGCTAAGCAACCTGAGTGGCATATCGCACTGGGAATTCATCCCTGGTGGGCTGTTAAACACAGTATGGCGGACGTAAATACACTTGCGGTATTGATGGAACAGCATGCTGATACCGTTTGTGCCATCGGTGAAATAGGCCTCGATTTTGCCCTGCCAGAACAGAGCTTTGCCAGCCAGCAACAGTTATTTGAGGCGCAGCTCACTGTGGCGAAACAGCAGGCTAAGCCGGTTATTCTGCATCATCGGAAAAGCCAACAGCAATTGCTGGCGGAGCTGAAACGACAGAAATTTTCTGAAGGCGGTATTTTACATGCGTTCTCTGGTAGTCAGCAGCAGGCTGAAGCGTTTCTGGATCTGGGTTTTAAGCTGGGAATTGGCGGCACTATTACCTATGAACGGGCACAGAAAACCTGTAATACCGTAAAAAAACTGCCATTAAGCAGTTTTGTACTGGAGACAGATGCGCCTTCTATGCCGCTTGCCGGTGAGCAGGGTGAGATTAATACCCCTGCGCATTTGGCCAAAGTATTCGAAGCCTTTTGTCGGCTACGCAGCGAAAATCCTGAGCAGCTTGCCGAAACGCTGTGGCAGAATACCGAGCAGGCGCTACGGCTTAGTTAAGCGAAAGCCCTGCCTGGAGAAACGTGAAAAACTGCGCTGCAGCAGATAACCAATTAGTCCGCTGAAGACTAATAGTAATAACAGGCGTTGCATTAATTGCTGCCAGCGGGCAAAACTGGGGTTCAGCTTGGTATCTGGCTGCAGGCTTATTTTAATATAACCAAGTAGTTGCTGGTTATTACGGATTTCCTGAACCATGGGTACCAAAGGTTGGCTGGCGAATTTACCGTACATTACCCTGGCTGCCGCGCTGGCTTCCGACCAGCTGATTCGTACGCCATTACTGTCGTAAAAAACCACATCATATAAAAAAGGGCTGGCGGCAATATTGCGGGTCAGCTGCTCCAGGCCATCAAGCTGATCATTTTCAATCAGATATGCCGCCGCCTGTGATAAGGTAATCAGGTTTTCCCGCATCAGTTGCTCTGCCTGGCTCTGCAGAATGGCCTGTCCATGCTGGCTGGTTTGAACCCAGCTATTTAACACAATCCAGATACCTGCAACTGCAACAGCTAACTGAACCAGCTTAATAAAACTTGAAGTGGAGCTTGGTATTGCGATATTGTTTTGCATATTTTGTGTATACAAATAACAGCTGCTGGCCCGGATGCGCTTAGCATGCCATGGTATTAACTCCAAGTATAGGTTACCCATTGTCGTTCTCAATTTCCGTCAGTCCAACGCAGCTATCAGCTGCTGATATCACTGCATTACTGACAGAGCATTCATACCTCTGGCTGCGGGCAGAAGGTAACCAGTTGTGTTTCAGTCAGACAGTGCCTGTCAATAAATTGTCTGACTCTGCACCAGTAAATACGAGTGATATTACGCTTTGCCAAAGCTCAATCCGACTGTTTGGAAAACCAATCGACGGCAGTTTGCTTTACAAACTGTGTCAGTTTATTCCTGTTAGCAACGGGCTGCGGGTCTCTTTATTGCAGCCTCATCCGCAATTGCCAGTGGCTATGCTGATAGAGCCGGTAAGTAAGTTATCGGCAGAATTGCAACAACAGCTCTATATCTTTGCGTCTGAGCAACAGATAGAGCTGGTGTATCTGTTGCAGCCGGTCTGCTTATCTGAGCCGGGTTTGCTGGTTATGGATATGGATTCGACAGCCATCAGTATCGAATGTATTGATGAAATTGCGGCGCTTGCCGGAGTAGGAGCGCAGGTCGCGGCTGTTACCGCCCGGGCGATGAACGGTGAGCTGGACTTTGCGGCCAGCTTAACCGAAAGGGTTGCGGCGCTAAGGGGGACGCCACAGGACGTATTACAACAGGTTTTGGCAAGTTTACCATTAATGCCGGGTTTAACTGAGCTGGTGCATTATTTACAGCAACAGCACTGGCAGGTTGCAATTGCCTCGGGTGGCTTTACTTATTTTACTGATGCACTGCAAAAACGTTTAGCGCTGACGGCCACTTTTGCGAACGTACTCGAGATTGAAAATGGGGTATTAACCGGTAACGTCATTGGTGCAATAGTTGATGCCAATACTAAGGCAAGGGTGGTTACCGAACTTGCAGAAAAGCATGGCATTGCCCAAGCGCAGACTGTGGCTATTGGTGATGGTGCCAATGACTTACCCATGCTGAAAACCGCAGCGCTGGGTGTGGCATTTCATGCCAAACCTAAAGTGCAGGCCGCGGTCTCTGCCAGAATTAACCAGGGCTCTTTACTGCAACTGCTTTACTTACTGGATCCGGCATGAAACATCAGCAAAGTTCAGTGTATGTTGATCTGCAACATTACCAGTTGCATGTCCGGCGCTTAATTCCTCTGCAAAACGCATTGAGTCCGGTGCTGTTTTTACATGGTGCCATTGAGAACGGCCGCATTTTTTATAGTCATTCCGGCAAAGGGTTAGCTTGTTTCCTGGCTGATCAGGGGTTTATCGGTTACTGTGCCGATTTTGCCGGTCGGGGGCTGTCACAGCCATCACTGACTACCGGATTTAATCAAAGTCAGCATCAGGTTATTACTCGGGATATTCCTGCACTGATTGAATTTGTTTACCAACAGCATCAGCAACCTTTAACCGTGATCGCACATTCATGGGGCGGTGTGCTGTTAGCGGCATGTTTGGCCCGTTTCCCTGAACTTATCAGCAAAGTACGCGCGAAAGTATATTTTGGAACCAAACGGGTGATCAGTGTGCGCAGCTTGGAACGGAAAATTAAAATAGACTGGCTCTGGAGCCGTTTTGCTCCCTGGCTTGGCCAAAAATATGGCTTCATCCCGGCCAGGCAATGGCGCTTTGGCGCTGACAACGAACCAACCGAGTTTTTAGCCGATACAATTAACTGGATACATGGCGCGCCTTTTGCGGATCTGACCGATGGCTTCGATTATGCCGCCGCCAGTCAGTGTATCACCTGGCCACCCAGCTGGCATTTTGCTGCGGTAAACGACACCGTGCTTGGTCATCCGGCCGATGTGCAGCATTTTATTAAAGAAACGGCCCAGCAGCACGGCAAATATACGTTGCTCGGCAGGGCCCAGGGGTATTTGCAGGATTATGACCATATTTCGATGCTTACTCATCCCAAAGCCACTGAAGATCATTTTATCCAGCTAAATCAGTGGCTGGTAAATTTACCGGAGCCCGGGGAGTATTGTGGGCCAGAATAACAGCGCTAACGGCTGCGATTGCTTACCCGTTGATGCTGACGAAGCGCAGTGTCCTCTGCCTGCTCGGCAATACCATAACGCCAGGCCAGCTCTTTACTGATATCAACCGCATCACCAACACCGGCAACACTCCAGAGTTCTTCTTCCAGAGTTTTCGCCCGGTGAATGGCATAAACGCTGATGTAATTCAGTTCTCTGGCAATATAATCGGTGTCCGGCCTGCCCGTGCGTGACAAAAATAACCGAAATGCAAACAAAGTTGCATCACGCAGCGCTGCTTTAATAAATTCTTGTTTTTGGCTGGCGTTATCGAATTCGTAGTCGTAATAGCTCTCGAGCACCGCAGCCTGGTCTTTTGTTGCTGAATGACGAGGGGCCTTAATATACAGCTCATAGCTTTTGGGCGGGTCAAATCGTTTCATCGCTTTAAGTTGCTGGGCAAATTGCAGGTTGGCAGTACTGTTTTTCACTAACAGGTCAAGATCAAGCTGGCCATTTTTACTGTATTGCAGCAACAAGGTGTGTAACGCATTTGGGGTCGCCCCCTGAGCAATAACGTTAAGCTCATAACGGATCCCTTTGCGATGCAGATAAAAAGCAAAATTATTTAACGCTTTTAAGTACATATTCCGCAGCGCTTCTGACAGTCCCGGGTATTTAGGGGTTTCTTCCGCCAGGGTAAGTTTGGCCCGGTTATTCTGAATGAGTTGCTGAAAGAATTGCTTGCCGGTGTGCCCATCTTCTGTCGGCAAGGCCCGCAGATTGATAATAGTATGACTTTTACTGACTGCCATGATCTCATAGGGCAATTGTGTTAACCGGTGTTTACTGGTGATTTTCTGTAAATCAGTCAAATCAAGATAGACGATATCGCCTTTTTTGTAATGTACCGGCGCGACAGTTTCTATCTGCAAGCCGCCAGTGGAGAAATCCCGACTGAATCCCGCTACCTGTTGCTCGTTCTGGTGCAGCTGCACGGTAGTTTTATATAAGTACCGTGATTCAGCCCGCAAATTAATATACTGCACAGGCACAGCTTCACAAGGTGGGATCTGAGGCAGTTTACGATGACCAAACTGGTTTAACTGGCTTAACAGCGCCGGGTTATGGCGGTATCGCTGATAAGCCGCAGCGTTGTTGGCGCTGATATCTGTAACAACGGCAATATAACGAAGATTTTTAATTGCGCCTTGCACTAGGGGAGTGAAACCGGTTTTGACTGGCAGGCTATCTGAACTTGACGGGGTTTCAGGCAGCGTAAAAGTTTCCATGGCTTGCTGAGCACTGGTTTTAACCAGATTCAGATGAAAAACCCGCCAGCTGGGTTTGGCTGCACCAAAGCCGAAAAAAGTATCCCTTAGCTCCGGTGCCGCCAGCAGTTCATCGGCTGTTGCTGAATAATAATACAGCTTTCCTTTGGCTGCATGAGTAAAGCAGTAAAGAATAGTTGAACGCTCCGGCCCTGCCTGAGCAAGCAGTGCTTTTAAGCGTTTTACCGCCAGTAAAGTTATCAGCACTGACCGTTGCTGTTCATCCAGGAAATAATGCCATACTGACTTATTGTAATCTGTCGTCAGCGCAAAGCGCGGACTTACCACGCCGTCGTTAACAGCAAGATATACCGGCAGACCAGTGAGCCTTGGCAGGTAAAATTGCTCATATCCTTTTGTTGTTACCGCATCGGTGGTGTTATCTAAATTGATTTTATAGCGTCGTTTATTGCCGTGAATAAATTTCTGTAAAAAACTGCTGAAGCCCTGATCCTGTTCTGATGGCAGTTTTTTCAGACGCCAGTAATTGACTTTGTCCTGCTGTTCAATCTCCACCAGAGAGTATTGTATCCCCCCGGGCGTATCGAGGGTGAATTCCTGTTCGAGGGCAGTAAAATTAATAGTAACGACATCACCGGGTTCTGCGGTTCTGCCTTTGGGGATCTTTAATTTACAGCCTGAAATAGATAAATCACTGGTGGTCGCAACAAAGCGACTGTTATTTACCTGAACTTCAACATCAATACCAAAGTTCATCCGTTCTTCAGTGCGGTTTACATAATGACCGAAAGTCACTAATTTAGCGGCATGTTGGTCGGACTGTCCGGCAGCGGCAGCGGCACTGGCATCAGGCTCACTGTTTTGTAATACCGATTTAACCCGTTGGGCTGTTTCTTTTTTGTGCATTACCCGAAAGTTATTATCGGCATTCATGACTTCTTCGTAGACACCCAAAGTATAGCCGCCGTATTGCTTAAGCCCATTTTCAAAAATCTGAATTGCCTTATCATCCAGATAATGGGTTTTTCCCCGGTAAACATAAGGACGAACTTCGCCATCTACATGGCCACGTAAATCAATAAAATAATCGCATGGCTGGGCCATACGCTTTAATTCCATTTTCAGCAAAAATTGTTTAGATTTTGGCAAATCTGAAGTCAGCATACTGAAAACTTTATCGAATTCAGCAGAGTTCATCAGGCTTTTCATGCGCTCAATGATGCCAACATAATCTTTAAGGTCTTCTGCAGTCATAGTTTCAATGTTCAGATGCCAAAATTCAGGCGTCTTCTGGTTATAATCGTAGTACGCTACGTGGTTATAAAATGAAAAGCAATATCTGTGCCTTTCTTTCAAATTAGGATTTTTAGCAATGGCAAAAGTAAAAACCGCTTACGTTTGTAATGAGTGTGGTGCCGACTTTATGCGCTGGCAGGGACAATGTACCGAATGTGGTGCCTGGAACAGTATTACGGAAGTCAGATTAGGAACAGTAAAAACAGCAGGAACCCGGCAAGGCTATGCTGGCGCGGCACAGGCCAGAGTCATGCGGCTGAATGAGGTTGACCTTGAGGAGGTGCCTCGTTTCAGTTCTGGTTTTGCCGAGTTTGACCGCGTGCTGGGCGGAGGCATTGTGCCTGGTTCTGCCATTCTGATTGGCGGAGCACCCGGCGCCGGTAAAAGTACCTTGTTGCTGCAGTTAATGTGTGGTTTAGCCGAGCAGGGCAGTGCCCTGTATGTTACCGGCGAAGAGTCATTGCAGCAGGTGGCAATGCGAGCGCAACGGCTCGGGCTGCCCAGCACTAAACTGAATATGCTGGCAGAAACAAATGTAGAAACTATTTGTTTGCTGGCCCAGCAGGAAAAGCCAAGAATTATGGTAATTGATTCAATTCAGGTTATGCATCTGGCAGATATTCAGTCTGCACCCGGCAGTGTGTCTCAGGTAAGAGAAAGTGCCGCGTTTCTGACCCGTTTTGCCAAACAATATAATATCGCCATAATTATGGTGGGACATGTTACTAAAGACGGCTCGCTGGCCGGACCAAAAGTACTGGAGCACTGTATTGACTGCTCCGTGATGCTGGAGGGCGATACTGACAGCCGATACCGGACTTTGCGTGGCAATAAAAACCGTTTTGGTCCGGTAAACGAGCTGGGTGTATTCGCCATGACGGGTCAGGGCATGAAAGAGGTAAAAAATCCATCAGCGATATTTCTGACCCGTGGTAAAGAAGATCAGTCGGGTAGTATCGTCATGGTGCTTTGGGAAGGCACCCGGCCATTACTGGTTGAAATTCAGGGGTTGGTTGATCATTCACCGTTGAATAATCCACGCAGGGTTACGCTGGGTATGGAGCAAAACCGGATTTCGATGTTGCTGGCCGTCATGCATCGCCATGCCGGTATTCAGATGGCCGATCAGGATGTCTTTGTTAATGTGGTAGGAGGGGTTAAGGTTAATGAAACCAGCGCTGATTTGGCCACGCTGCTGGCGCTGGTATCCAGCTTCAGAGACAAGCCTCTTCCTAATGACTTAGTGGTATTTGGTGAAGTTGGCCTGGCCGGAGAAATCCGGCCAGTACCCAGTGGCATTGAACGTTTGAAAGAAGCCGCAAAACATGGTTTTAAACGGGCGATCGTACCGGTGGCTAATCAACCGAAAGAGCCGATTAATGGCATGGAAGTGATAGCGGTAACAAAACTGGCTGAAGCACTGGAGGCTATTTAACAGTTGTCTGTTACGGCAATAAAAAAGCCCCGCGAGGCGGGGCTTTTTATTAAAAACGACTGTTTGCCGGGAAATTATGTTTTAACACTTTATAGGTATCGCTTTTCAGTTTCTCCAGACCAAGCTTATCGTAGCTTTCCACCATGATTTCCAGAGCCTGTTCCACATACGGCGAATCGCGGTAATATTCTACGACATACTTACCGCGGTTAGCTGCTGCCAGAAAGGCGCCGCGGCGCATATAATAATCTGCGATCATCAACTCATGGCGGGCCAGCGTATCTTTAATCTGAACCATTCTTTTTTTGGCTTCAGCACTGTATTTACTGGCAGGGTAGCTGGTCACCAGAATTTTAAAATCATCAAATGCCTGACGGGTACTGCTTAAGTCACGATCTGCCCGGTCAATGCCAAAAAACTCCTGAAACGCATTTTCATCAGCCTTTAAGTTTGTCAGACCGCGCATGTAGTAAACATAATCTAAGTCTGGCTGATTAGGATTCAGCCGGATAAAACGGTCGATGCTGGCCAGTGCCTGTGGCAAATCACCACTTTTATAATACGCATAAATTAAATCAAGCTGCACCTGCCGGGCCAGCGGGCCAAACGGGTAACGGGACTCAACGGCTTGCAATAATTCAACCGCTCTGTTGTACAAGCCATTATCCAGTACTTCTTTTGCCTGCTGATACATTGCCTGGGCGGTCTGGGTACTTGGCTCTGGCTGAGAAGGCTTTCCGGCACAGGCGCTTAACGCTATAGAAACAACAACTATCAGTAAAAAATTCGCTTTCATGTAAAAATCCGTAACTACTTGGCTAAATGGCTGTCTAGTCGGGTGTAAAATCGCTAAAATAACTGCTAATGCGATTCTACCCCAGATAAGTTGGGGTTGCACACAGGATAACTGCTTCCGTCATGACAAAACAGATAAAACTTTCACAAATCGTCCCTGACCACTTTTATGGTAAGCGCTTAGATCAGGCTTTAGCCGAAATGTTCCCGGATTATTCGCGCTCCCGGATAAAAGAATGGATCCTCGCCGATGCTGTGCAGCTGGACCAGAGCGTTCAGAATTTGCCAAAGTTCAAGGTGATGGGCGGCGAACAGGTTGATATTGTCGCAGATATTATTGAGGAACAACGCTTTGACGCAGAACCAATAGCACTGGATATATTGCATGAAGATGAACATATTCTCATCATCAATAAACCCGCCGGGCTGGTCGTACATCCCGGCGCTGGTAATGCTGATGGCACCTTGCTTAACGCGCTGTTACACCATTGTCCGGCAATTGCAGAAGTCCCTCGTGCCGGTATTATTCACCGGCTGGATAAAGACACCACCGGCTTGATGGTAGTAGCAAAAACAATTCCGGCGCAGACCCATTTAGTTGAAGCGATGCAGGCCCGGGAAATTACCCGTGAATACGAAGCTATCTGCTACGGCAAGATGACCGGTGGTGGTTTTGTTAATCAGCCTATTGGCCGTCATCAGACCAAACGGACTCAAATGGCTGTTATCGATGGTGGTAAGCCAGCAGTGACTCATTACCGGGTGATGGAAAAATATCGTGGCCATACCCGTCTGCGGCTGCGGCTGGAGACCGGTCGCACCCATCAGATCCGGGTTCACATGGCCTTTATAAACCACTCGTTAGTCGGCGACCCGGTATACGGTGGAAGACCGCGGCCTCCCCGCAAAGCTGCTGAGAGTTTGCTGGTGATGTTACGTAATTTTAAACGTCAGGCGCTGCATGCCGCTATGTTACGTTTGGCTCATCCGATAACCAGCGAAATTCTGGAATGGCATGCGCCATTACCTGAAGATCTGGTGGAGCTGAACGCTGCATTGCGCGCTGACACCCAGTTGCACGGCATGGACGAGGCCTGAAATGCTAATACCCGCCTGGCCTGCACCGGTTAATGTTAAAGCGGTCTGCTCTACCCGAAGCGGGGGCTGTTCGGTCGGGTCTTATGCTAGTTTGAATTTAGGCAGCCATGTGGGGGATGATCCCCGGCTGGTCAGCTGTAACCGCCAGTTGTTTCAGACAGCGGCTCAGATGCCCGGCCAACCCGTCTGGCTTAATCAGACCCACAGTACCCGCTGCATCCGGTTATCCGGAGATAATCACGATGCCAGTGATGCCGATGCCAGCTTTAGCCAACAGTCAGGAATTATCTGCACAGTGATGACAGCAGATTGTTTACCGGTACTTATCTGTAATCAGGCAGGAACCGAAGTTGCCGCAGTGCATGCCGGTTGGCGCGGCTTATGTAATGGCATTATCGAAAACACGCTGCAGCAGTTCAGCCAGCCAGCAAGCTGTCTGGCGTGGCTTGGACCGGCTATCAGCCAGAGTGCATTTGAAGTGGGCAACGAAGTGCGCGAAGCGTTTACACAGCAGCAATCAATAGCTGCCGACGCTTTTATCGCCACCAAACAGGGAAAGTGGCTGGCAGATTTATATCTTTTGGCCCGCCAGCGCCTGGCACGCGCCGGGCTGAGTGCTGTTTATGGCGGAGATTATTGTACTTACCGGCAGGCAGCTGATTTTTTCTCTTATCGGCGTGATGGCCAGACCGGCAGAATGGCTGCTGCCATTTGGTTGGAATAGCCCATCAATACCTCTGCTGATAGCATTTTTCTGATCCAAGTCAATTTTTTGACGTTTGTTGCTTGATCTTTGCTCATAATCGCCCAATCTTATTACACATCAACGTGACATGATGTGGAGCTAAGCATGCGTTTAGACAAATTTACCAGTAAATTTCAGGAGGCTATTGCCGATGCACAGTCATTGGCGCTGGGCCGTGATCAACAGTTTATTGAGCCGGTTCATCTGATGTTTGCCCTGTTAAATCAGGAAGGCGGGACTGTTCGCGATTTGCTGAACAAACTTGCCATAAATTTTAATGAACTTCGGTCTAAAGTCAGTAAGGCGATTGAACGCTTGCCCCAGGTCGAGGGTGAGGGAACCAATATGCAGTTGTCGACCGCGACTGCCCAGCTGCTGCAGCAATGCGATAAGTTTGCCCAGAAGCGCAAAGATCAGTTTATTTCCAGTGAACTGTTTGTGCTGGCCGCGACTGAGGATAAAACCGAATTAGGTAATATTTTACGGTTGCTTGGCGTTACCAAAGACAAAGTCAATGCTGCTATTGATGATATCCGTGATGGTCAGAATGTGGATGATCCCAATGCCGAAGACAGCCGGCAGGCGTTAACCAAATACACTATCGATCTTACCGCCCGGGCCGAAGCCGGCAAGCTTGATCCGGTGATCGGCCGGGATGAAGAGATCCGTCGCTGTATTCAGGTGCTGCAACGGCGCACCAAAAATAACCCGGTACTGATCGGAGAGCCTGGTGTAGGTAAAACCGCTATTGTCGAAGGACTTGCGCTTCGGATAATTAATAAGGAAGTGCCGGAGGGACTGAAAAACAAGCGGGTTCTGTCACTGGATATGGGCGCTTTGTTAGCAGGAGCTAAATATCGTGGCGAATTTGAAGAGCGTTTAAAAGCGGTATTAAATGAACTGGCCAAAGAAGAGGGCCAGGTCATTCTGTTTATTGACGAAATTCATACCATGGTGGGGGCGGGTAAAGCGGAAGGCGCGATGGATGCCGGCAATATGCTAAAACCTGCACTGGCCCGGGGGGAGCTGCATTGTCTTGGCGCTACCACCTTAGATGAATATCGCAAATATATTGAAAAAGATGCGGCACTGGAGCGGCGCTTTCAGAAGGTATTGGTAGAAGAGCCCAGCGTTGAAGATACCATTGCTATTTTGCGCGGCTTAAAAGAGCGCTATGAGTTACACCATGCTGTTGAAATTACTGATCCGGCCATCGTGGCGGCAGCCACTTTGTCGCATCGCTATGTCAGTGATCGTCAGTTACCGGACAAGGCAATCGATTTAATTGACGAGGCGGCCTCCAGCATCCGGATGCAGATGGACTCAAAACCGGAAGAACTTGACCGGCTGGAGCGGCGGATTATTCAGCTGAAACTGGAAGATAATGCGCTGGCAAAAGAGTCAGATGAAGGCAGTAAAAAGCGTCGCGATATTATTCAGGAGCAGATCGAGGAGCTCGAGCAGAATTACAACGAGCTTGACGAAGTATGGGAATCAGAGAAAGCCGCACTGCAAGGTACTCAGAATATCAAAGCTGAGCTGGAGCAGGCCCGGCTGGATCTGGAGGTCGCCCGCCGGGTCAGCGACTTACAAAGAATGTCCGAGCTGCAGTACGGCCGTATTCCTGAACTTGAAAAACGGCTTGATTTAGCCAGTCAGGCTGAAATGCAGGAAATGACCTTACTGCGCCATAAAGTTACGGAGCAGGAAATAGCTGACGTATTGTCCAAAGCGACCGGGATACCGGTTAGTAAAATGCTCGAAGGTGAGCGCGATAAGTTGCTACGGATGGAAGATGCCTTGCATGGTACGGTCGTCGGTCAGCATGAAGCTGTTACTGCAGTGGCAAATGCAATACGTCGCTCGCGTGCCGGCCTGGCTGATCCTAACAAACCGATTGGTTCTTTTTTGTTTCTGGGCCCTACCGGGGTCGGTAAAACTGAACTGACCAAATCCTTAGCACAATTTTTATTTGACAGTCCGGATGCCATGGTACGGATTGATATGTCAGAGTTTATGGAAAAACATGCAGTATCACGGTTGGTGGGTGCTCCGCCAGGCTACGTTGGCTATGAAGAAGGCGGGTATTTAACTGAGGCGGTGCGCCGTAAACCCTACTCAGTGATTCTGCTCGATGAGGTAGAAAAAGCGCATCCCGATGTCTTTAATATATTGCTGCAGGTGCTGGATGATGGGCGGCTTACCGATGGCCAGGGGCGCACTGTCGATTTTAAGAACAGTGTGATTATTATGACATCTAATCTGGGCTCTGATTTAATTCAGGAACATTATCAGGAATATAGCTACCAGCAAATGAAAGACATGCTGATGGGAGTGCTTAGCAAACAATTCCGGCCAGAGTTTTTAAACCGGTTAGATGAGGCGGTGGTGTTTCATCCGCTGGATACCAGCCAGATTAAGAAAATTGCCCGTATTCAGCTTGGCCGGCTGGAAAAACGGCTGCAACAACGTCAGTTGGAGCTTGATGTCAGCGAGGCTGCGCTGGATAAACTTGCCGCAGTGGGTTTTGACCCGTTATTTGGTGCCAGACCACTGAAACGGGCGATTCAGCAACATCTGGAAAATCCGTTGGCTCAGACGTTACTGCAAGGCAGTATTTTACCCGGTGCGACGATCAAAGTTGATCATAACGGCGAGCAGTTTGTGATCAGCAGTTAATCTGTAAAATGGCAAAGAGCAGTGTCAGTCAGGCTATCTCTGGCTGACACTGTTTGCCTATCTCTGCGACTGTGTATTGCTCAGAAACTGGCCGCAGCTCGCCAACTGCCATGAGAGCGGAAGTTTAAAAAGCAGCAAGTTTTTCCCTTTACCTATCCATGTTAAGGTAAGTCCCTTATAATCTAACCATTGCTAATCAGAAAAGACGTGTTATGACAGACTCAAAAAATACAGATTCAAGTCCGCGCAAAGGCATTTACTTGTTGCCGAATCTGCTGACCACCGGTGGCTTGTTTGCGGGTTTTTTCGCAATTGTATCTTCCATGAACGGCCGGTTTGAAGCCGCGGCGGTGGCTATATTCGTGGCGATGATTTTTGACGGCCTGGATGGCCGGGTTGCCCGTCTGACCAATACTCAAAGTGAATTCGGTGCTCAATATGACAGTATGTCAGACATGTTGTCTTTTGGCGTGGCACCGTCACTGGTCGCCTACAACTGGGGCCTGGCAGATTTAGGAAAATTTGGCTGGCTGGCGGCTTTTATATTCGTGGCCTGTGCCGCACTGCGCCTGGCACGATTTAATGCAAACCTGAGCGTGACTGATGGCCGGTTTTTCCAGGGCTTAGCCAGCCCGGCTGCCGCTGCTATTATTGCCGGTATGGTGTGGACAGGCTCTATTTATGAAATAGACGGCGATAATATTGGCTATCTGGTCGGGTTATTAACCATTGTCACCGGCTTGCTGATGGTCAGTAATTTTCGCTATCACTCCTTTAAAGACGTTAACTGGCGCGATCGGGTGTCATTTCTGGCGATACTATGTGTACTGCTGGTTTTTGTGGTTATTGCTGCCCGTCCGGCTGAAATGCTGTTTGGCATATTCTTTATTTATGCCTGTTCCGGACCTGTTACCACTATCAGAAGTGTACGTAAATTAAAGCTCGAGCACGTGGTGGGTGATACTAATGATGCTGATTTTGCCGATGAATTACAGGAGCGCAATGACGCGGTAAAAGTTGATGAGCCAGATAATGAACCACGGCCCTGACCGGCATTTATCCTAACTCTTCTGAAAAAAATGCCGTTACTGTGGTCACATAACGGCATTTTTTCTGTATTCAAATCAGCCAGAATGCTCATTTAAACGTCTGATCTCATCTGCTTTTTATTGTAACTGATGACTGTTCCTGTGGGTATCAAAGTTGACTTTAGCAAACCCATCGGTACATTCAGGTTATTGAACGCAGTCAGGTGACAAAGTGATTGTTGAATTGACTTCAGCACGGTAAATTAGCAGTTATGCTTGAGATTTTAAAATTGTCACCCCATGTTGGTTGGCACAATTTAATAGTAAGGGTCCCACTTGGTTGATATCCTGCAACACCGTCTGCATGCGCTGGCGTCCGGTACAAATAAAAAGGCTATAGTTGGGATAAAGCGGGGTATTGAGCGCGAAACTCTGCGAATTAATCAGGACGGCAGTCTGGCACTGACACCCCATCCAAAGACGCTGGGCGCGGCACTGACGCATCCGTGGATTACCACTGACTTTTCAGAATCGCTGCTTGAGTTTATTACACCGGCCAGCGACAGTATTGAGACGACATTGGCCCAGCTGGCTGATATTCATCGTTATACTGTCCGGCAACTGGCTGATGAAGGCCTGTGGCCGGCCAGCATGCCGTGCTTTATTGACGAAAAAACCAGCATTCCTTTAGCGCAATATGGTAGTTCTAATGTTGGCCGGATGAAAACGTTATACCGTAAAGGATTACACAATCGCTATGGCAGCATGATGCAGGCGATCAGCGGCGTCCATTATAACTTTTCTTTACCCCAAAACTTTTGGCTGCTTTATCAGCAACAGCTTGGTGATCAGAGCCCGTTACAGGATTTTATTTCAGAACAGTATCTGGCGCTTATCCGCAATTACAAACGTTTTGCCTGGCTTATTGTTTACTTGTTCGGGGCCTCCCCGGCGATGTGTCAGTCATTTCTTGCCGGGCGCAGTTCCCGTTATACTTTTCAGCAACTTGGCACAGGCACTTTATACCTGCCTTACGCCACATCACTGCGGATGAGTGATTTGGGATATACCAACAGTGCCCAGTCAAGCCTGAGCATCACTTATAACAGCTTACCGGAATATATTGCAGGCCTGCACAACGCGGTAAGTCAGCCATCGGCTGAGTATCGTAATATTGGCGTGAAGAAAAATGGCGAATATCAGCAACTAAACGGTAATGTGCTGCAGATTGAAAATGAATTTTATTCAACTATCCGGCCGAAACGAACGACTGTCTCAGGTGAGCGGCCAACGTGTGCTCTGGCAAAACGGGGCGTTGAGTATATTGAAGTAAGGGCACTGGATGTGAATCCTTTTAGTGCCGTTGGTATTACGGCTGAACAAATGCGCTTGCTGGATATTTTCCTGCTTTACTGCTTATTGCATGACAGTCCGCCATTATCTGATGAGCAACAAACGATTACCGAACAGAATCTGCGAAAAGTGGTGACGGATGGTCGGCGGATTAATCTGGATCTTATTCAGGACGGCAACAACAGACTGATGCTGGATTGGGCAGAACAGATATTTGCTGAGATGATGCCCATAGCCAGCTGGCTGGATGACGCTTATCAGGGCACTGAGTATCAGGCGGCATTAAAACAATATTATTTATGTCTGCTAGATCCTGGCCAGACATTTTCCGGCAGGTTGTTAAATCAGTTGTTGGCTAACCAGCAGGACAATAGTCATTTTATGCTGGCAAAAGCGGGACAGTACCGGGCCCAGCTGCTTAATGAGGACTATCAGTTTTACACTGCTGAAGACTTTGCCAGGGCAGTAGCAGTGTCGGTGAAGCAGCAGCAACAAATAGAAGCCGCAGACAATATGAGTTTCGATCAGTACATCCAAGACTATTTTGCTGAAGTTCCTGCATGTAAATAACTGCCGCTGACCGCTTAAATGAATAAAAAAGCGGCTGCCGGGTGGCAGCCGCTAAAAGGAGAATCCAGGGGGAAAACAAAACGTGGTTTGCATCCTTGCACCCTGTTAGAATCAGCCTGATGAAGAAAGTTCAATTTAGCCAGAAAAATATTAAAAATTCAGTGGCTCTAATCTTAGCCGCTACGCTTACCGGCTGCAGCACACCACCGCCGCAGAATACGTCTGATGTTTGCGAGATTTTTCGTGAAAATCGTTCCTGGTATAAAGCGGCCAATGCCGCCAGCGAAAAGTGGG
>NZ_JAWVZF010000028.1:0-22815 GCF_033722355.1 Arsukibacterium sp.
AGCAGCAATTTGGCAAGCTGATGGCAATTATCAACCTGTTTTTTGGCCTCACCAGCAGTTAGATGACTGGCTACCTGTAACTGAATAGTCAGTGCCGTTAAATGGTGGCCGACCAGATCATGCAGATTACGGGCAATCCGGGTGCGCTCGCTCTGCCGCGATGCGGCCTGCAATAATTGCTGAGTTGCCAACAGTTGCTGATGCTTTTGCTCTAATTCTTCTTTTGCCGCTTCAGCATTGCGGCTGGCACTTTGCACCAGTACCGCAAATAAATGAAAACAGCCATACAGCAATGCAGTTATCCAGAATTCCGTTCCGCTTTGCCAGGACTTCACAGCAAACCAGGTGGCGACCACACCGGTTGTCAGCAGCAAAGCCTGGCCCGTTCGCATGACAAAAGGCAGCATAGCAGCCCAGATAATAGTCAGAATTGTCAGAAACTCGAAATTACGTGTTGGTGTCAGCCACAACAGACTAAAAGCAACCAGCAACTGCAGCAGCAACAGCAAGGGACCAAATTGGCCTCGCAGTGTCCAGCGCCCCTGTTTGCCTGTCAGAAGCCAGAACAATACGCCGTATGCAATAAACAATAAATGCAACGCCAGCGTAGGATGTGCCGGTGCTGTTTGCTGCAAAATATACATACTGATGCCATAGACCAGCAGCCAGGTTAATAAGCCTGCCAGCGCGGCAAAATCAATTTTTATTTTCATATTGCTATTATGCTTGAGGTCAATCTAACTGCAATAGGCCGGAAGTCATAGTATAAAGTCCTGACTTCTGGCACCTGTTCCGACATTAATCTGCGCGTAGACTGGCAACATTAATTGAGGAGGCTGACCATGTTAGTTATTCATACCACATTGATGTATCTGCATATAGCACTTGGTGCCATTGCGCTGCTGCTTTTCTGGTTACCGATCATCGCCCGCAAAGGCAGTAAACTGCATATTAATGCAGGTAAAATATTTTATACCCTTATGCTGCTTGTCTCGGCTTCAGGCATTATTATGAGTCTGATTGGCTTATCCGATCCGGTTGGTATTTATATCAACAACCAACAACTAACCGGCGAGCAAATTGCCAGACTGATGTACTGGCGTATTCCTTTTAGCTATTTTCTGTTACTGCTTAGTCTGCTGACCTGGGTAACGGTTCGCCACGCCATCGGTGTCCTGCGCGCTAAAGCAAACCGGCATTTGTTGCGCCGCTGGCACTATCAGGGCCCGGTATTGCTGATGGTTCCCTCTGCGATATTTGTTGGCTGGCAGGGCATCAGAATAGGTATGCCATTACTGATAATTTTTGCTGTCGTCAGCTTAATGTCGGCAATAACCATTACCCTGTATGTCTACCGGTCCTCAGTGGCACCCCGTGCCTGGATCATCGAACATTTCAGCTCCATGGTCGGTGCCGGCATTGCCGTTTACACGGCCTTCTTTGCTGCCGGCGGCAGACGGGTGTTATCGCAGTGGCTGCCGGGAGAATGGCAGATGGTCAGCTGGCTGGCCGCACCGGTAATTGGCATAATAATCCTTGCCACACTGACCGGTTACTACAAACGGAAATACAAAGTAAAGCCTGACAGCGCTTTACAATAGCCTGGCCCTTAGCTTAATGTCCTGTGCAGTAATAGCACAGGGCATCATCATCAATGGCGATAGTTCATAATTCTCTTCAAAATAAAGTTATCTGGATTACCGGCGCCTCGGGCGGTATTGGTGAAGCCCTGGCCCAGGAACTGGCGGCAGATGGTGCCCGGCTGATATTAACAGCCCGCCGTGAACACGAGCTCGAGCGGGTGCGCGCCAGTCTGTCCAACCCTGCCTTACATCTGATATTACCGCTGGATATTACTGATAGTCAGGCGATTAGCACAGCAGTCGCGACTATCTCAGAAAAGGTGGGTGGCCTTGACTGGCTGATTAACAATGCGGGTATCAGCCAGCGTGCTTTGATCATCGATACGACAATGAGTACTGAACGCAAATTGTTTGAAGTGGATTATTTTGCCCAGATTAATCTAACACGTCAGGCTCTGCCATTGCTGCTGGCTGATGGCGGCGGCAAAGTGGTGTTTGTCTCGTCTGTCGCCGGTTTAGTCGGCACTCAGTATCGCGGCAGCTATTCTGCCGCTAAAGCCGCACTGCACTTATGGGCCAACAGTTTGCGGGCGGAGTTATCTGATCAGGGGCTCGCTGTTGCGACTATTTTTCCGGGTTTTGTTAAAACAGAGGTGTCACGCAATGCCTTAACGGGCGACGGTAGAGCGTTGGGAGAAATGGATGACGCTCAGGCCAGTGCCATGACGGCAGAGCAGTTCGCTGAAAAAGCGATTAAGGCGCTGCTTAAAGACAAAAGTTACATCGTTATCGGAGGGTTAAAAGAGCGCCTGGGAGCCTGGATATCGCGCTTATCACCCGAATTGCTTTACAAAATAATCCGAAACAGTAAAGTGCGCTGAACATCAGCAAAATAGTCGCAAACCTTACTTTACAGATAAACCAGTCATCCTTTGATCAGGATCAATCCATGCGGCCAGCAGTAGACTAGGCTTAATGACACGTTAAGCCCGCAAAATGAGTTTCTAATGTCAGCCTTGTTAAATGTGGTACTGGCCGGTGGCTGCGGCAGCCGCTTGCGACCTTTGACATTACATCAGGCCAAACCGGCAGTGCCTTTCGCCGGTCACTTCAGAATCATCGATTTTGTGTTAAGCAATTTATTGCATTCCGGCTTTACTGAGTTATTAGTATTGACTCAATATCAGGCGGCCAGTCTGGAGTACTACCTGTACCAACACTGGGCCAGCCGTTTTGATCATCAGGGCTATTTGCAATGCTACAGAGCACCAGCGGCCATGATCACAGGCACCGCCGGCGCTGTTGCGTTGCAGTTAAGCCAAATCCGCGACTTGCAGCCGCGCTGTATTTCCCTGTTAAGTGCTGACCATATTTATAAAATGGATTACCGGCAACTGCTGCAATATCATTTAAATCGCCAGGCAGCGGTAACCGTTGCTGGGATAGCAATCCCAAAAACCTATGCCCGGCATTTTGGTATTATTCAAACTGATGCCAATGGCAGGATAACGGACTTTGTGGAAAAACCGCAATCACCCCCACCCTGTATGCCGGGAAAACCCGGCTATGTACTGGCATCAATGGGCAATTATATGTTTAATGCCACCACCTTATATCAGGCACTGACACCGTGGCAACCGGGTCAACAACTTGATTTTGGCCAGCATCTGCTGCCGGATCTTATCCGGCAACACCCTGTATATGTGTATGACTTTGCTGATAATATTTTGCCAGGCACCCAATCTCTCCCTGGCTACTGGCGTGATGTCGGCACGCTAAACGCCTATTATGCCGCGCAGCAGGATGTATTAAACCATCCCGACTGGCTGCAAAGCCGCGGACAGCAATGGCCCATCCTCAGCGGCACAGCTAACAACATCAACAGCGTTTACCATCAGTTGCGCAAGGTACAACCCATGTCCGGCTGCTGGCCTTGTTATGCAGGCGGCCTGTCCGAACCGCGGCAGCAATTGCATTAACAGACTGTACCCGCCGCCTGGCAGGTTGTACTGATGTTTTTTACTGATAGTAATTATCTGGCAGCTCAATCCGGGCGACACCAGAGGCTACGGCAGCCTCTGCTACAGCACGCGCAACCCGTGGCAGCAGCCTTGGGTCCATTGGTTTAGGAATAATATAAGCTTTACCAAACTCCAGCTTATCAATATGCGCCGCCTGCAACACTGCAGCAGGAACCGGTTCTTTGGCAATCTCACGAATAGCATTTACTGCCGCAATTTTCATCTCATCATTAATAACACTGGCCCTGACATCCAGTGCGCCCCTGAAAATAAACGGGAAACACAGCACATTATTAACCTGGTTCGGATAATCAGAGCGGCCGGTAGCCATAATCAGATCTTCGCGGGCGGCATGCGCCAGTTCCGGTTTAATTTCCGGATCAGGATTAGAACAGGCAAAAATAACCGGATTGGACGCCATTAATTGCAATGCTTCAGGTGGCAGTACATCCGGACCTGAGACCCCCACGAAAACATCAGCGCCGTTTAATGCGTCTTCCAGCGTACGCTTATCGGTATTGTTGGCAAATAGTAATTTATACTGGTTTAAGTCATCACGCCTGGTATGTATCACCCCTTTGGTATCCAGCATATAAATATGCTCACGTTGCGCCCCGCATTTAATGAGTAGCTCCATACAGGCTATAGCTGCAGCACCGGCTCCCATGCAGACAATCCGCGCTTTGCTGATGTCTTTACCCTGGATTTCCAGTGCATTTAACATACCGGCAGCAGTCACAATAGCAGTCCCATGCTGATCATCATGAAATACCGGTATTTTGCAGCGTTTAATCAGTTCCTTTTCTATTTCGAAGCACTCGGGCGCTTTGATATCTTCAAGGTTAATACCACCAAAAGTATCGGCGATATTAGCCACCGTATTAATAAACTCTTCAGTTGTACGATGATTCACTTCAATATCAATCGAGTCGAGATTCGCAAAGCGTTTAAATAACAGCGCCTTGCCTTCCATTACCGGTTTTGATGCCATTGGACCTAAATTGCCTAAGCCCAAAATTGCTGTGCCATTGGTAATAACCGCCACCAGATTACCTTTTGCAGTATATTTGTAAACATTGTCGATGTCGGCGGCAATTTCCCGCACCGGCTCAGCCACACCGGGACTGTAGGCCAGAGCCAAGTCTTTAACGGTTTCTGCCGGCTTACTGATTTCAATACTAATTTTGCCTGGTGTTGGCTCTGCATGGTAGCGCAGCGCCCGCTCTCTGAAATCTGACATCTTGTTTTCCTGCATTAAATGAGTGAGGGTAACTTCTGATTATTGTTGTGTCTGTGACATGGTGGCGCGATTTTAACAGCGCAACAGCGCCTTACTGACCATACCACTTTAGTCTTATTACAGTGTGTTATAGCAACTTAAGCCACAATCGCCAAGGGCCTGACCAAAGCAGATTTCCCTTAAAAAGGTAAAACCGATACCGGTTACATAAAATAACAGGAAAGCAGCTGCGTAATATTGCGCTTATTCTGACTAACTATCAGGAAATGTTGCCAGGTATTTCCAGCCAAAACACTGGCATTTCAGGCGTATAGCCATCTAAATAACAATGGCTACACTGCATAATTTTCTAAATATTGGAATTTAAACTATTTTTTTTATTAATACTGACTATTTGCTTAAAATACCAACAATCAGAACTGCGTCGCCCAGCCAACTCATTCATAGTTTCATTACATTTGTTTACAGTTTGCTGTACCTGTTGTCTTGACCCTGCCAACTGCGTGACCGATCATTGCAATATAAATTTTTTGTAAACAATCTGGAGAGACATCATGCAGACCACACGGATAGTCAGTGCTTTGGCACTAAGTTTAACATTGGCATGGATTGGAGCCACTTCCCTCCCTGTTATGGCGTCGACCGAAACCAAGGTATGTGCAGGTGACCAGTGTGAAAATGAGATGCGCCGGCTGATTAAGCTGGCCCGCAGTGGCAGCGGCGATGCGGCAGCATTTGTTGCTATGGCCTATGCGTCGGGTGATGGGCTGGAACAAGACTTCAAAGAAGCAGAGCGCTTTATCAGACTTGGTGTAAGACATCGCAACCCAATGGCAACCTATCTGATGTCTGACTGGTACCGCAATGGTTTTGTGCTGGAGCAGAATATCGAGCAGGCTGATAAACTGCTTGCCCAGTCGGTGAAAAGCGAATATCCACCGGCAATGTATCAACAAGCCTTTTTATATTTACAAAGCGACGATGAAAGCAAAGCCACCGAGGCTGTCAGCTTGCTCGAAAAAGCAGCCGAGGAGAAGCTGATGAATGCGATGTTTCTGCTGGCAAGACTAAAGCAAACGGGCACGGCTACAGAACAGGATTTAGCCGGGGCAGGCGCCTTATTCAAAGCGTTGACCCTGGCCCGTCATCCTCAAGCCCGGGCTTACCTGCAGCAGGTCATTGACGAACTGGCCGCAGACGAGCAACAAACTGAGCTGATAGCCGACTTTCGCAGTGTCGACGATATTGAAGTGATTGAAGTGCGTGGTCAGAAAATAGAAGCCAATATGATGCTCGACGGATTAGTAAGACGGCTTAATGCCAGTGGTAAATATGACCGTCGCTCAGTCGGCAGTCGGATCAGCGGCGTGACCTGCGAGAATTCCGGCTCGGCCTGTGCTTCAGTTAAACCGGGAAAAGGAGCCAGTTCTGTGGGTGAAGTATTAAGCGGCGGAAAGTAGCTGGCTGCCTGAAACCAGCTCACGCCAGAGACAAAAAAAGCACCGTAAGGTGCTTTTTTTGTCTCTGGAATACTTTGGCAAATTAACGACTGCCCAGCACCGAGAAACGTTTTTTGAAGCGGTCAACCCGTCCACCAACGTCTAATACTTTCTGCTTACCGGTGTAGAAAGGATGGCAGCTTGAACAAACGTCCAAGTGAATATCTTTACACAGCGCAGAGCGGGTTTTAAAGCTGTTACCGCAAGTACAGGTTGCAGTAATTTCTTTGTATTCTGGATGGATACCTGGTTTCATGGGTTACCTCGTTAGGCCGTATCGCTATCTGGTCACCGTGTGCCAGACACCATACGTAATTACAGTTAATTAAGGGCGCGTAGCTTAATAGATAGCCGGCAAAGATGCAACTGCCCTGCTGCTATATTTGCCATTTTGTTTTACTTGGCAGCGGCAGGAGGGCACCTTACACTAGGGGTTATCTAACCTGAAGGATCTTTACTTTGTCAGTTATCCGCGTTGCTTTGCCGCTGCCGTTACGCCAACACTTTGATTATTTACTTAGTCGTAATCAACAAGTGCAAATTGGCTGCCGGCTGCGGGTGCCCTTCGGAAAACGCGAATTAATTGGTGTTGCCTGGCAGCTTGAACCCTCAGATCATTATCCGTTAGCCCAGTTGAAACCAGTGATTAGCATAATCGATGACCAGCCGGTGTTAAGTGATACCCTGCGCCAGTTGCTGACTTTTGCTGCCGAATATTATCATCATCCGCTTGGCGAAGTACTAAGCGCAGCGCTGCCTGCTTTACTGCGGGAAGGAAAAGATCTGGCCGACTATCAACAGTACGCGTGGCAAAGAACTACCGCCGGGGCTGCGGCCAGCGCTGCCAACTTCAAACGCTCGGCCAAACAGCTGGCACTGTGGCAGGCATTAGAGCATGGCCCGGTTCCCGCCTCAGAACTGCTTACCAGCCATTCCCGCAACGCGATAAAACAACTCACTGATAAAGGGCTGATAGAGAGAAATATTTTGCCATTACTGCCATTCAGTCAGCGGGGCCTGAAACAGCCGGCTTTGCAACTGACCGCTGATCAGGCCCTGGCTGTTACGGCTATCAATCAGGCTGCCGGCAGGTTTCAGGCACTGCTGTTGGAGGGGGTGACCGGCTCCGGTAAAACTGAAGTCTATCTGCAGGCTATTGCGCCTTTGCTCGATGCCGGCTTGCAGATATTAGTTATCATACCGGAAATAGGCCTGACGCCGCAGACCCTGTCCCGCTTTCAAAGTCGCTTTCAGGCACCGGTGCTCTGCTGGCATTCGAATCTTACTGATACAGAGCGCCTCAACTGCTGGCAGCAAACACGGGCAGGCAGTGCCGCTATCGTGATCGGCACCCGCTCAGCGCTGTTTTTGCCTTTTGCCAGGCTTGGTTTAATTATTATTGATGAAGAACATGACTCGTCGCTTAAACAGCAGGATGGTTTTCGTTATCATGCCCGCGATCTCGCCATTAAACGGGCAGCTCTGGAGCAGTGCCCTATTTTGCTTGGCTCGGCGACGCCGTCTCTGGAAAGTCTGTATAACTGCCAGCAACAGCGGTTTATCCATCTTAGTTTGCATAACCGAGCAGCGGGCCAGGCCATGCCGCGGTACCAGCTGGTAGACTTAAAACAACAAGTACTGCAATTTGGTCTGGCAAGTCAGACTTTGCAGTATATGCGCCAGCAGCTGCAACAGGGCCTGCAAGTTATGCTGTTTTTAAACCGGCGTGGCTTTGCACCCGCGCTCAGTTGCCAGGAATGTGGCTGGCTGACTGAGTGTCATCGATGCAGTGCATTTACCACTTATCATAAACAAAGCAGACAACTGGTGTGCCATCACTGTGGGGCGATTAAAGCCGTACCTCGCCAATGCGGCGGCTGTGGCAGTGCAAGATTAGCCCCCGTTGGACAAGGTACTGAACAACTGGAAGAAAATTTGCAGCAACTGTTTCCAGATATTCCGGTCACCCGCCTCGATCGCGATACGACCCGTCGTAAGGGCACACTTGCCAGTGCCCTTGACAGCATCAATCAGAGCGGACCAAGGCTGATCCTCGGCACCCAGATGCTGGCAAAAGGACATCATTTTCCTTTTGTTACGCTGGTGGTTATCGTCGATGTCGACGGCGCTCTGTACAGCAGTGATTTCAGGGCACCGGAACAACTCGGTCAGTTACTGACTCAGGTCGCAGGCCGGGCGGGGCGTGGCAGTAATCCGGGCACAGTATTACTGCAAACTCATTATCCTGAGCATGTATTACTGCAGGATATTATTCACAACGGTTACGCTTCGTTTGCCCGCAGCGCTCTGCTAGAGCGGCAACATACCCGGCTGCCGCCCTATCAGCATCTGGCGATGTTCCGGGCAGAGGCGTTGCAAAGTACGCTATGTCAGCAATGGCTTTCCGACCTGGCAGCCCTCGCAAAACCCCTGCCGGGATTAGAGCTGTTAGGCCCGCTTAGCTGTCCGATGGAAAAACGGGCCGGAAAATATCGCTGGCAATTACAGCTGTACAGCAACCAGCGGCCTCAACTGCATCACGCTCTGAATACCCTGCTTGTCGCACTGCAAAGCTGGCCGCTCAGTCGCCAGGTGAAGTGGCAGCTTGATGTTGATCCGATTGATTTGAGCTGACAGTAACAGGCTGCTTATTTCTTTTTCAGACTAAGCAGGTAGAATAGCGCCAGTCAAAGTGAAAGCCAGGTAGTTAAGCTGTCGATATGCCGCAAAAAGATTACGTAAAAACCGCCCGTCCCAAGCCTAAGGCCAAATCCAGAGCCAGCAATTCGCGGCGGGGTAGCTCCCGTCATGCCAGCAAAGCCGGGCGGCCCTGGTTACTGATAATCATCACTGTTGTGTTACTAAGCGGGTTTGCTGCTTTTCTGTGGTACCTAAAACAACAACCCGCCGGCGCAGTTGACCCTGCACCGGCCGCAAAGCACAGCAAGCCTCAGGTGGACGAGCTACCTGCCAAGCCGGTTGCTGAACCCTATCAGTACATTAAAGAGCTGGAAAATAAAGAAGTTCAGGTAGAAGTAGATACCAGCAACCGGGAATCACAGGGCCCATTCCAGATGCAATGCGGCTCATTCCGGCAAGCCGACCAGGCCGAAGCTATGCGTGCGAAAATCGCCTTTGCCGGTTTTGCTTCTGCTGTCCGCCGCACTGAAGGCAGTAACGGTGTCTGGTACCGGGTGGTCCTGGGCCCTTATGATTCAAAACGCCAGGCGACTGCTGATCGCAACCGGCTGCAGCAACAGAACATCAATGGCTGTCAGATCTGGAACTGGACTTGAAAAGCAGTGGTGCCAGCCACACTTAAGCCCTAGGTTTATTCGCCATAGGGCAAAAATTCATGACAACTATCGTTTCTGTTCGCCGTAATGGCCACGTTGCCATTGGCGGCGATGGTCAGGTGTCGCTGGGTAATACCGTAATGAAAGGTAATGCCCGTAAAGTGCGCCGGCTTTATCACAACAAAGTACTGGCTGGCTTTGCCGGCGGTACCGCCGATGCCTTCACTTTATTCGAACGTTTTGAAGCAAAACTGGAGATGCATCAGGGACATTTAATGCGCGCAGCAGTAGAGCTTGCCAAAGACTGGCGCACCGATCGTATGTTGCGCAAACTAGAGGCTTTGCTGGCTGTCGCAGATGCAAATTGCTCACTGATTATTACCGGTAACGGAGATGTTATCCAGCCAGAGCATGATTTAATTGCCATCGGCAGTGGTGGTCCTTTTGCCCAGGCTGCGGCCACCGCATTGCTACAAAATACTGAGCTGAGCGCCAAAGATATTGTCGAAAAAAGCTTAACGATTGCTGGTGATATTTGTGTCTACACCAATCAGCAACATACCATTGAACAACTTTAAGCAGGTTAATTATGTCTGATATGACACCCAGAGAAATAGTCCATGAACTGGACCGGCATATTATTGGCCAGAATAAAGCCAAACGGGCGGTAGCAATTGCCCTTCGTAACCGCTGGCGCCGGATGCAGCTGGAAAAAGGATTACGGGCTGAAGTCACCCCGAAAAACATTCTGATGATTGGTCCGACTGGTGTGGGTAAAACCGAAATTGCCCGCCGGTTGGCAAAGCTGGCCAATGCCCCTTTTATCAAAGTTGAAGCCACTAAATTTACTGAAGTCGGCTATGTTGGTAAAGAGGTTGAAAGCATTATCCGTGATCTGACCGACAGTGCGGTGAAAATGTTTCGCGAACAGGCAATTGCCAAAAATCGTTTCCGGGCCGAAGAAGCGGCAGAAGAGCGCTTGCTGGACGCCCTGTTACCCAGAGCCCGCGATAACTGGGCAGATTCGGATAGCCCGCCGGCCACCGATAACACAACCCGGCAGATTTTTCGCAAAAAGTTACGCGAAGGCCAGCTTGATGACAAGGAAATTGAACTGGAACTGGCACAAACCCCGGTAGGCGTCGAGATCATGGCGCCACCCGGTATGGAAGAAATGACATCGCAGTTACAAAGCATGTTTCAGAGTCTGGGCAGTGACAAAAAGAAAAAGCGTAAACTGAAAATTAAAGATGCGTTTAAGCAGCTGATCGAAGAAGAGGCCGCACGGCTGGTTAATCCGGAAGAATTAAAAGCAGAAGCACTGGAAGCGGTTGAACAAAATGGCATCGTATTTCTGGATGAAATTGACAAAATTTGTAAGCGTGGCGAGACCAGTGGTCCTGATGTTTCCCGCGAGGGTGTGCAGCGTGACTTATTGCCACTGATTGAAGGTTGTACCGTTAATACTAAGCATGGCATGGTAAAAACAGATCATATTCTGTTTATCGCGTCTGGCGCCTTTCAGATGAGTAAGCCATCTGACCTGGTACCTGAGTTGCAGGGCCGTCTGCCAATCCGGGTAGAACTCGAGGCACTGACTGCAGCTGATTTTGAACGGATCTTAACTGAGCCCAAAGCGTCATTAACCGAACAGGCGATTGCGATGCTGGCCACCGAGGGAGTAAAAATCAGCTTTAGTGCCGAAGGCATTAAGCGGATTGCCGCGGCAGCATTTAAGGTAAATGAAACAACCGAAAATATTGGTGCCCGCCGCTTGTATACCGTGATAGAGCGCTTGCTGGAAGAAATATCTTATGATGCCGCCGACCACGCCGGAGAACATATTGAGATTACTGCCGATTATGTCGAACAGCATCTGGGCGCTTTAGTGCAGGATGAAGATTTAAGCCGGTTTATTCTGTAACAAGGACAGGTAGACTTATGGCATTACGAACCCTGCATTATCACCGGCAACGGCGCTTGCTGGATCTGGTTTTTACCGATGGCGCCGTTCAGGTACTGTCTGCAGAGTTTTTGCGGGTCCATTCGCCATCAGCAGAAGTGCGGGGCCATGGCAAGCCCAGGCTGATAGCGAATAAACGCGATGTCGGCATCAGGACAATTCACCCCGTAGGTCATTACGGGGTTAAATTAACTTTTGATGATGGCCATGACACTGGCTTGTACTCCTTTCGCTATTTATGTCAGCTGGCAGAGGATCAGCATAGTCTGTGGCAGCAATATCTGGCAAAGCTTAAGGCGGCTAATGCTAGTCGCGATAGCCTGATTGATACCCGTCAGCTTAGCCATTAATTAACTGCCGGCTCAGGCTTTGAACATCTCGACGCTCTGCCGCAAATGGGCAGCCTGTTGTGCCACCTCTTCACTGATGGCGGCATTTTGCCGGGCATATCCGAACGTATCGTCCGATAAGTCACGGATTTTAACTACATTTTTATTCACTTCTGCCGCAACGTGGCTTTGCTGCTCAATGGCAGCTGCTATCTGAGTCGTCATATCCATAATGTTGGTGACATCGTCAGTGATCTCAGTCAGCAGTTTCATTGCAATACCGGCCTGCTCGGCACTGTCGGTGCCTTGCTGCCGGCATTGCTGCATCGACTCAACAATATGGCGGGTACGGCCCTGTAATGCGGCAATAATTTCCTCAATCTGGCCGGTTGACTGAGCGGTCCGCTGCGCCAGATGCCGCACTTCATCGGCAACCACAGCAAAACCTCGGCCCTGATCGCCCGCTCTGGCCGCTTCAATTGCGGCATTAAGCGCTAGTAAATTCGTTTGCTCAGCAATTCCCCGAATCACATCTAAAACTGAACCTATTGTCTGACTGTCCTGCTCCAGCTCACTGACAATTCGCGTGGCCTGTTGCAACCGGTCTGAAAGTTGCTGGATCTGGGATACCGTTTGTTCGACTTCACGCCGGCCACTGACCGCATTCTGGTTGGTACTGTCAGCTTTGGCCGCAGTCATCTCAGTATTGCTGGCAATTTCATTGATAGTGGCCCCCATTTCGGTTACCGCCGTGGCGACCATATCTGTTTCTGATTGCTGCCTTTGCATCCCCTGACTGGTATCAGAGGTTGACTGTGCCAGCTCCGCGGTTGCCTGGTCCAGCATGGTCAGGGCCTCATTGACGGTGCGGATCAGGTGCTGAATATCGGCCAGCATGGCATTAAAATCCAGGGCTAACTGGCTCATTTCGTCCTGACCGCTCTCATCTACCCGTTGCCGGAAATCATGTTCGTTGCGAATAAGACCTATGGTATTGCATACTGCCAGCACCGGCCCGATGATACTGCGGCTGGTCAGGCCCACCAGCGCCAGCATCAGTACCAATACCACGACAAAAATCAGTACGGCCAGTTGTTTGGTGCTGGCAACGGCCGCGGTTAACACCGCGCTGGTGTCTGCCGACAGCGTTGCCAGGCTGGTCTCTGTTTGCTGAATAGCAGAGCGCATTTGTCCGGTCAGGCCTTCTGTCTCATCTAAGCCCAGTTGACGCATCCCCTCAACCAGTGCATTAAAACCGTCACCATAAGCGGTTGCAGACGCCACAGCGGCAGGGTAGTTCAATTGCAAAATCGCCGACAGGCGGTCAAAATCCTGATTAAAACGCTCAACATAGGCCATATCGCGTCTTAGCAGAAAATCTTTTTCCTGACGACGTAATTGCAATAACAACAGTTGCCAGTCGGTATTATTGGTTGCGCTAAGTTGCTGCTCCAACCCCTGCGCACTTTCACGCAGGCGGCCCTGTAAGCCCTCTGCCGGCGTTAAGCCAAGCTGTTGCTGCTGCGCCACCAGTTGATTAAATACCTGCTGATATTCACTGGTCAGCTGGCTGAAGCGGTCAAGGGGTGCCACGGCAATATCGTGACTTTGCAGCGATTGACGCAATACAGCAACCTTGTCTGTTAACAGTTCGATACGGTCATTTAAGCGTTGCTGATATTTCAGTTCGCTGCGCATCATAAAGTCTTTTTCATGGCGTCTTAACATCAGCACATCGGTATTCAGTTGTTCGATTAACTGCTGGGTGGTGGCAAGACTGGTCAGCTGATTACTCTGGTAAAATAAAATTGCCAGCATCAGCAGCATGGCAATCAGTAACGCTAAAGCATTGGCGAACAGCCGTTGTTTGATGGTTAACCGCCGTAATGACTTCATAGGTAATACCTGTTATTCAGAACTAAATTTAAGATTAGTTTACTTTAGTAAAGGTAAACAGAAATAACGGATCAATTAGCACGGATAATTTTTAATAAAAGCCAACGCTTCTGTTTCAGGCAAGGGTCTGGCGATATAATAACCCTGCACCGCATCGCAGGATAAGCTACGAAGCAAGTCAAGCTGTTCAATGGTTTCCACCCCTTCAGCCAAGATGCGCTTACCCAGACCATGTGCCAGTTTAATCATGGTTTTCACGATCATCATATCAGAGTCATTTGATGTCATATCCATTACAAAACTGCGGTCTATTTTAATTTTCTCAATCGGCATTTTGCGCAAATACGCCAGTGACGAGTAACCGGTACCAAAGTCGTCGATAGAGACTTTAATACCCATTTGCTGTAATTCCAGTGCAAAATTTGAACCTTTCTCCATATCCTGCATTGCTGTATTTTCCGTTACCTCCAATTCGACCATCTCAGGTGAAACAGAATATTGCTGCAGTAGCCCTTTAACTTCCTGTTTTAACCCTTCCTGCTGAAAATGGACCGGTGACATATTTACTGCCAGCGGAATATGCACTCCTTGCTTTTGCCAGCGCTGAATGCTGGCAATGGCATTACGTAAAATCACTAAATCTAACACCTGATTAAGGCCAAGCTGCTCGCACAACGGTAAAAACTCGCCAGGCATTAACAAACCGCGCTCCGGGTGCTGCCAGCGCACCAGCACTTCAAATCCTTCCAGTTGATTACTCCGCAAACTAAGCTGGGGCTGGTAATACAATACAAACTGATCTTCATTGATTGCCTGTAATAATTCGCTTTCCCAGGCAAGTAAGCGGGCGGTTTCCTCTTCCATACCAGCCTGATAGCTTATCCAGCTGGCTTGCAGACGCTTCGCCTGATGAAAGGCAATATTAGCCTGTTGCAGCAATCGCTCTGCACTATCAGCATGGGTCGGGTAATGAGCCAAACCAATACTGGTAGTCAGTTTTACCGGCCCGCTGTCGAGCAAAAAAGGCTTTTCAATCAGCTGTTGTATATGCTGCAGGCTATACTGCAATTGCTTGTCGTTAACAACGTCTGCCAGCACCAGTGCAAAAATGTCGCCGCCGGTGCGGGCAATCAATACCGGCTTAACAATGCTCTGTTCCAAACGCCGGATAACTTCGCGTAAGATCCGATCGCCCTGCTTCAACCCGACTGATTCATTGACGTTTTTAAATTTATCCAGCCCCAGCATCACCAGATGTAAATTACCGACAGCTGCCGTTGCAATTAACTGATCCAGCTTGATTAACAATGCATCACGATTAAGCGCACCGGTAAGCTGATCGTGTTGATCCAGATAGCGGGTTTTTTCGGTCAGTTTCAGGTTAGTGCTGCGCTCATTTTCCTGCAGCCAGATGATCAGGGAAAAACCCAGCGTCACCAGCATTGTCAGCTCAATACTCTTATACAGGTACATATGAGTAAAGCTGGCAACAGTGCTTATCATCAGCATGTCGCTAAGGGTATTGACCAGATAAAGCAGGCCCCACAGCATCAGGACCACAGACGCCAGTTTCGGCCCGACACCACGGCCATTACTTTGCCATAAACCAATACCGGCCATAAATAACAGGATACCGGTTAACGTAAACCGAATTTGAGACTCCAGCAGTGGCTGCCAGTATTGCAATACCGGAAACGCTAACGGTAATAGCACCCCGGCACAGGAGATGATAAAGATAACAATAAAGAAACGCACCGCCGGCCAGCGTAATACCTGATTGGTGCTATGCGGGAACTGCAAGCGGTTACCCAGCAACATCAGTAGCGCAAAGCTGTAACAGCCAAAATGGATAAGCACCGCAAGCGGCACCTGCACCCAACTGCGGCCAATATCAGTGGTATAAAGCAGTAAAATAGCAAATTGATAACCAGCAAACGTCACAAAAGCCAGCAACCAGACTTTCAGATAAGTTTGCCGGTATACCCGCAGGTAATACCACAATAACAGTGCCATAAGCAGGGCTAACCCGGTTTGGGTTACATAAATGGCAGTTCGTGCGAATAATTCTGCAGGCATTGCATTCTCTTATTGCGTGTCAGCTACACCTTAGCAAACAAAATGCTTTGGCAGCAATACTTTGTTAAGTGCAAAAATGTCAATGCATTGATTATTCCCTTGAGCTTGCAAGGCATAGCGCTATACTGTGCAAAAGTTGTTGCTGCCTACGGAGCTTTACATGGAATACAATACTTCAGAGCTGTGCGATCTTTATGCGGATCAGGTTGACGTGGTCGAACCCATCTTCGCAAATTACGGAGGCAGACGTTCATTTGGCGGTCAAATTCATACCGTTAAATGTTTTGAGGACAACGGCCTGTTGCGGCAAATTCTGGCTGACAGCGGCGTCGGTAAAGTGTTGCTGGTTGATGGTGGTGGCTCTGCCCGCCGGGCGTTGATTGATGCTGAGCTGGCTAGCCTGGCAGCCGGTAACGGCTGGGAAGGCATTGTTTGTTATGGTAGCGTCCGCGATCTGGATGCGCTGGAAGATTTTGACATTGGTATTCAGGCCGTCAATGCCATTCCTATCGGTGCAGATGACAATGGCTTTGGCGAAACCGAGGTGCCGGTTAATTTTGGTGGTGTGACATTTTTACCGGGCGATCACTTATATGCCGACAGCACCGGTATCATTCTGTCACCTGATCCGCTTGATATTGAATAGCAATAATAAGCCTGTGTTATGTTAAAACGGTTTACCCGAAACGAGCTCGCTGAATACTGCATCCTGCGCAGTAATGAGACCCGGTTAGGTCAGCAACTGCAGTTACCGGATCCCGATATGCCATATGCCGATCTGCTGGCAGCCCATAAAGCTGCCGGAGGCCAGATTGTGCTGATGGGGATAGCTGAAAGTATTGGCCCAAGGGCAAATATGGGCCAAAGCGGAGCTGAGCTGGGATGGCAGGCGTTTTTACAACGTTTTTTAAATCTGCAACATAACGATAGTCTGTTAACTCAGCGTATTTTGCTGCTTGGCCAGATTGACTGCGACGATCTGCAGCAAAAGGCAGCGACGCTTGATAATCAGAACCCACAGCAGCTGGCACAATTACGCCAACTGTGTACCGAACTGGATTCACGGGTCAAAACCCAAGTTGCACCTGTTTTAGCAGCAGGCTTATATCCTGTGATCATTGGTGGCGGCCACAATAATGCTTTTCCTCTATTGCACGCGTTGGCCGAAGTCAGTGGCCAGCCGGTCAATTGTGCTAATCTCGACCCGCATGCTGACTTTCGGCCACTGGAAGGCCGACATAGCGGTAATGGCTTCAGTTATGCCAGCAAAGCCGGTTACCTTGGCCATTACACTGTGCTCGGGCTTGATCAGCATAAAAATTCCGCCACCAGCCTGGCCATGTTGCATCAGGCGCAAGCGGATTATATCAGCTACCAGCAAATTGCAATCAAACAGCAACTCTCCTACCAGCAAGCTTTAGATCAGGTAATCGAACAATGTTGTCAGGGGTTGGCTGATATTGCGATAGAGCTGGATACCGATAGCATCCAGGCAATGCCGGCCAGTGCCATCAATTACAGCGGTCTCAGTGTTGAACAGGCAGGCCAGTTTGTTTTTCAGCTGGCCAGGCTGCCCCGGGCCCGATACTTACATCTGGCTGAAGCCGCACCGGCGTGTCATCCGGCAGGTCTGGCTGCCGGGCTGACGCAATGTGGTCAGGTGCTGGCAGTGCTTGTGCTGGCCTTTATCGAAGGGAAAGCCCAACAGCCGCCTGAAATTTAGCCTGGATGGCGCTGTTGCCACTGGCGCAGCCAGGCCGGGAAGCCTGTCAGTTCAAACGGTTGAGAATACCAGAAACCCTGGCCGCGGGAGCATCCCATTCGCAACAGCTTATCCTCCACCTCGGCCCCTTCCACACCTTCGGCAATCACGCCCAAACCCAGATTGCGAGCCATATCAATAATAGCGCCAGTAATGGCGACATGCGCTTCAGTTTTGTGTAATTCGCTGATAAAGCTGCAGTCTACTTTGACATACTTTATTGGCAGCTGACGCAAATAAGCCAGCGAAGAAAAACCAGTACCGAAGTCATCCAGCACCAGCTCAACACCGAGCCGGTGTAGCCGTTGCATCATCGCCATCGCTCGCAGTGGCTCTGCTAATAATGCATTTTCACTGACTTCCAGCATAAGTAGCTGCGGTTTGACCTGGTACTTTGCAAAGAGCTGCTCCAGAGCCTCTACCAGCTCTTCCTGCAGTAAATCCTTGCTGGAAATATTGACAGCAATCCGGCTGACTAACTGTTGCTCAGTTAAACTGGCGATACTTTTAATGGCCTGTTCTAATACCCACAGTGTAAGCGGATAAATGACACCCATTTCCTCAGCCAGTGCCAGAAAGGCTTCCGGCGCCAGTAAGCCCTTCTTCGGATGCCGCCAACGGATCAGCACTTCGCCGGCCAGCACCTGGCGGTTTCGCATCGCCATTTGCGGCTGAACAAACAACACCAGTTGATTTTCATCAATCGCCTGGCGTAATTCTGCCATCAACGCCAGTTTCTCCGTGGTGTAGTGAATCATCTGAGGGTTAAACAGTAAACCCTCCCCGCGTCGCCACTGAAAATGCTGCAGTGCCAGATAGGCACGCTCCAGTAATTCACTGAATTGCGTGCCATGTTCAGGGTAAAGTGAAATGCCCGCAGCCAGGTGATAATCAATAGCGCAGCCATGCACCAGCATTGGTTGCGGCACCGATTGCTGCAGCTGGCGGGCTAAAAACTCTGCCCGGGCCGGCTGGCTGCCGACATCAAGCCAGATCGCAAAGTCAACACTGCCAAGGTGGCACAGCCTGACCGGTTGTTGCTGACGGTATTCATAAGTGAGTATTTTATTCTCATCAGCAAGTTTATCGTTAATCCGCTGGGCTATCTGTGCCAGAATAAGGTTGCTGTTACTGTGGCCCAGCAACTGATTGATTTGATCAAACTGCTCTACTTTCAGTAAAATAAGCGCATAATTCTGCTCAGGTGCGCTTTTTAGCAGTTCATCAAGTTTGCGTTGTAAAGCAAACTTGTTCGGAAAGCCACTGACATCATCATGCAGAGAATAAAAACCCTGCATATCCGGTTTGGGTTGCAATGCCCGCCACAACCGGAACTTCAGGGCAACGATATAAATAACGGCCAGCAATAACAGCAACAGTAACAGCAAAGTAACCGGCAATGCCGGACCGGTTTGTTCAGCCATGGCTGGCGCGCTGGCTGTGAACAGCCCCAACACCAGCAAACGATCAAATCCTGATATCATGCCGCTACCACACCTTGTTACTGCTGTTTGTGTTCTGCAAACAGCTTACCCCAAATTTTGGTATTGTAAAGCGATGCAATTTAACCGATTACCGTTTTACCTTTAATTATCAGCTGCTTAAGCTGATTAACACCAAACTGATAACAAAGCTCGGCCGGTTGGCAGATAGCGTAACGGGCAAAATCTGCCCGCATCCCGGCAGTCAGTATGCCGCGATCAGTTAAACCGAGGGCTGCAGCGGCGTTGCGGGTAACCCCCAGCAATGCTTCTTCCGGGGTTAAACGAAAAAAAGTACAGGCCATATTTAACATTAACGGTAATGAACACAACGGCGAGGTACCGGGATTCAGATCGGTTGCGACTGCCATCGGCACCCCATACTGGCGCAACAGGTCAACCGGTGGCAGCCGGGTTTCCCGCAAAAAGTAATATGCACCGGGTAGCAATACCGCAACCGTGCCGGCTTTAGCCATAGCAGCAACACCAGCTTCATCAAGAAATTCAATATGATCAGCCGATAAACCATTAAATTCAGCAACCAGGGAACTGCCGCCCAGATTGGACAGTTGCTCGGCGTGAGCCTTTACAGGTAATCCCAGCGCCCTGGCAGTAGCAAATACTTTACGACACTGGCTGACGCTGAAACCCAGGCCTTCACAGAACACGTCTACCGCATCAACCAGTTTGCCGGCGTGCAATTTAGGTAACATCTGACAAACAGCATCAATATAATCATCAGCATTATCAGCATACTCAACAGGCAGCGCATGGGCGCCCAGAAACGTCTTAATCACGGCTGCCGGCTGATGCTCGTCAAGCTCTGCCGCCACTTCAAGTATTTTTTGCTCTGTAGCCAAATCCAGACCATAACCTGATTTAATTTCCACCGTGCTTACCCCCTGGGCCAGCAGGGTATTCAGCCGCTCTTTTGCCAGTTCAAACAGCTGCTGATGACTGGCCACGCGGGTAGCGGCTACTGTTGCTTTGATGCCGCCACCAGCGGCTGCTATCTGCTGATAGCTGGCGCCGTTTAGCCGCATTTCAAACTCGTTAGCCCGGTTTCCCCCATAAATAAGATGAGTATGGCAATCGATAAAACCTGGCAGCAGCCACTGGCCCTGCACATCATGCAGCGGGGTGACTGTCGGATCAAAATCCGGTAATTGCCCGCGCCTGCCGACAAAAGCAATAACGCCATCTTTTACTGCCAGCACACCATTTTCAATGGCACCATAAGGCTCGCCATTGTCTGTCATGGTGGCGATATTAGCGTTAATCCAGATAGCATCAAACTGCTGCATAAAGTTCTCCTGTTGGCAATGGCTAAGTAATTTTACACCAACAACTTGTATATACAACCAAATTGCAGTATTTTCTAATCCGTGGCAGTGAACACCGGAGTCATAATGGCGGTTGCTAAATTTGCTGAAATAAAAGAGTTTATGTTAAGCCAGATTGAAATTGGTGCCTGGCCTGAACATAGCCGGGTGCCGTCAGAAAATGAGCTGGCCGAACAATTCAGTGTCAGCCGGATGACTGCCCGCAGAGCACTACAGGAACTGACCGAACAAGGTATTTTATATCGGACTCAGGGTGTCGGTAGCTTTGTTGCTGCGTTGAAATCACAATCTTCACTGCTGGAGATTCGTAATATTGCCGATGAGGTGCAGGCTCGCGGCCATGCTTACAGTGCCCGCCTGCTGCAGCTGACCGAGCTGCCCTGCCCGACTATTATTGCCAGTGCGCTGGGCCTGCGACGCAACGATCCGGTTTTCTTTTCATTAATAGTCCATCTGGAAAATAACTTGCCGTTGCAGCTGGAAGCACGTTATGTCAGTCCGTTGCAAGTACCTGACTATACCGCACAGGATTTCAGTTACCAGACCCCTCATCAGTATCTGAGCCTGATTGCGCCATTGACCGAGGCAGAGCACACCGTTGAGGCCATCTGGCCGGATGATTTCACCTGCAAACATTTAATGCTGAAAAAAGCCGAACCCTGCCTGCGGCTGACCCGCCGTACATTCAGCCGTGACGGTGCCGTCAGCCTGGCTTATTTGACATCACCGGGTAGCCGTTACCGTTTGGGCGGCCATCTGAATTTTTCATTACCGACAGCATAGAGAGTATCTGATGACAGACTCACGTATTGATAATAACCGGATAGTGCGTGCCGACCGCGGCACTACCCTCAGTGCCAAAAGCTGGCAAACCGAAGCAGCCAAGCGGATGTTGATGAATAACCTCGATCCCGAAGTCGCTGAGCACCCGCAAGCTTTAGTGGTTTATGGTGGCATTGGCCGGGCCGCCCGTAACTGGCCATGCTTTGATAAAATTGTCGAAGTATTAAACCGCCTGGAAGACAACCAGACCTTACTGGTACAAAGTGGCAAGCCGGTCGGGGTTTTCCCGACTCATCCTGATGCACCGCGGGTATTAATTGCTAACTCGAATCTGGTGCCGGCATGGGCCAACTGGCAACACTTTAATGAGTTAGACCGCAAAGGACTGATGATGTACGGTCAGATGACCGCAGGCTCCTGGATTTACATTGGGACCCAGGGCATTGTGCAGGGTACCTATGAAACCTTTGTCGCGATAGCGAAACAACATTTTGCCGGTGATGCCAGTGGCAAATGGATTCTTACCGGCGGTTTAGGCGGTATGGGCGGTGCCCAGCCACTGGCTGCCACTATGGCCGGCTTTCATATGATTGCCTGCGAAGTAGATGAAAGCCGGATTGATTTCCGGTTAAAAACCCGCTATCTGGATAAAAAAGCTTACTCGCTGGATGAAGCTTTAGCCATGCTGGAACAGGCCAAAGTGGACGGCAAACCAATCTCTGTTGGCTTGCTGGCTAACGCCGCAGATGTATTTAGCGACTTGGTTAAACGGGGCATAACACCTGACGTGGTAACTGATCAAACATCAGCACATGACCCGTTAAACGGTTACCTGCCGCAGGGCTGGAGCATGCAGCAAGCCGCAGAACAACGCCGTGTTGACGAGGCCGGCGTGGTTAAAGCAGCAAAAAAATCGATGGCGGTTCAGGTCAGCGCCATTCTTACGTTACAGCAACGCGGCGCGGTAGCAACCGATTATGGAAATAACATCAGGCAGATGGCCAAAGATGAAGGCGTAGATAATGCCTTTGATTACCCGGGATTCGTGCCAGCTTATATCCGGCCACTGTTTTGTCAGGGGATAGGACCATTTCGCTGGGTAGCACTATCAGGCGATGCAGAAGATATCTACAAAACCGATGCCAAAGTAAAAGAGCTGATCCCTGATGATCCCCATCTGCATCACTGGTTGGATATGGCGCGTCAGCGTATTCAGTTTCAGGGATTACCCGCACGTATTTGCTGGATCGGTTTAAAAGATCGCGCTCGCATTGCGCTGGCCTTTAATGAGATGGTGAAAACCGGTGAGCTTAAGGCTCCGGTTGTTATTGGCCGCGACCATCTGGACTCGGGCTCAGTGGCCAGTCCGAACCGGGAAACTGAAGCTATGCTTGATGGCTCTGATGCCGTGTCAGACTGGCCATTATTAAATGCCCTGCTTAATACCGCAGGTGGCGCGACCTGGGTTTCATTGCATCACGGCGGTGGTGTGGGCATGGGCTACAGTCAGCACAGCGGGGTGGTAATTGTTGCGGATGGCACA
>NZ_JAWVZF010000029.1:0-22278 GCF_033722355.1 Arsukibacterium sp.
AGCGCAAAAACGGTGTCAGCTGAAAACTGTGGACAGCAGCGTCATCCTGCCATGACCAGTCAGCCAGCAGACTCAGCAGGGTATGGGCGCGATCATCGTCAGCCTCACCACTTTCAGGAAAATATCGTTGCTGCGCCGTGGTCTGGTATTGCTGGCGTAAACTGAATCCGTCCGCAGGCGGGGTGTGGTCTGCTCCAGACGCTGTCGATACTGCGACACTGACTGCCACAGGGTCAGCCACTTTGGACACCGGCGTTTGCTGCGCGTTAACGCTGACCGGCTCTGTGACCAATACCGGCGTCGGATCAGGTGATTGTCCGGCAGGGATTGGCGTCATTGCTGGCGGCGTACCGGCAATTGTTGCCGGCGCCGCGGCTGATGCTTGCTGGCCTCTGATAGCCTGATAATACCAGACTCTGGCCTGAGCAGCGTCGGTTTGCAACATCTGAGCGCGATCGGGGACTTGCAGCACAGTGCCAGCCCGCAGTTTATTGATATCGCCGGCGACAAAGGCAGCCGGGTTGGCCTGCCACAGAGCATAAATAACCTGTGGCATGCTGACCTGTTCATCTGGCCTGGCCTGCACGGCAAGACGCCACAGAGTATCGGCTTTGGTTACCGGACCAAGTTCTGCGGCCAGCATCTTAGTGCTAACGAGTGTTGCTGTCAGCAGCAGAAGGCTGAACGTCTGCCGGATAATCTGATTAACCCGCGTCGTCATACTACCCCGGTATCGTTTGTGGTGTTTCAACGCAGCCGCTCCAGCACGTTAACATCAAAGTCAGCGGCGCTGCGGCCAACGTTAAATTCCAGTTCCTCAACAATCAGATCAGTGCTTTTTCCGGTCTGATGATTCTGCATGGTAAGTCGCATTGGCCGCCAGTATCTATCCCGAAACAATTTATAGTCGCTGGCGGTTAACGTTTTCAGCAAGCTTTGTTTTTTATCATAAAATTCAATTTTCTGAACCCGGTAATGCGTTTTGTCCACCCAGGCAATGGTTTTACTGTAGCCAGAGAACTTATCGGCGGGGATCCGTTCAATCACATAGCTCATTTCGCCATTGACTTCCTCATCACCTAAATAGCGGAAGTGGTATTTTTCCAGTTCAAATGAAGCCATATCTTCATAGGCAAATTCGCTTGCCATAAAAGGGCCCGATTTATTCCTGCTGGCAATGCGCCGGGTCCGCTTTATGGCGGGCAGATACAACCACTGGTCGTCTTCTGCTGTCGGATGAGAATGACTTAAAAACGCCGAACCCCGGACATCTCTTGGTTCGTCGAAAATAATCAATGATTTATCACCATCGTCCGGTACCTCGAGCGCCTGGGTCCGCATCCGCCGGATACTTTCATTGCCACTGGCATCACGCAAAATCATCACTACTTTACTTTCGCTATCGCCCCAGCCGCTATCGCGTTGTTTCTGCTCGGTGGCTATCTGCAATCCTTTTTCTTCAGCGCTGCCGGCGTTAACCGCCAGCACCGGCGCGCCCAGCAACACGCTGGTCACCAGCAACATGACGGCAGTACGGCCAATTTTAAGCTGTTGCATCAGTTTTATACTCCTTTGCATCAAATTTCAGCAGGCATGCTGGCAGATACAGAAAATCAATAATCAATGCCACCAGGATAACCAGTGCCGTTAACATACCCATATCAGAATTCAGCCTGAAGCCCGAGAGCATTAATACCGCAAAACCACTGACCAAGACCACGGTCGTGATCCACAGGGCCCGCCCGACAGTGGTAAAAGCATAGCGTATCGCCTGCTCGGTTGCCTGCCCTTCCAGTCTGGCTGCCCGGTATTTACTCAGGAAATGCACGGTATCATCAACAATGATCCCAAGGCTCATACCGGCAACCACTGACAGCGCCAGGTTAATTTCACCACTGAGCAGGCCCCATAAACCGAATGCCACCAGCGCCGGTGCAATATTAGGGATAAGGCTGAGCAACCCCAGTCGCCATGAGCGTAAACTAAATACCAGCAATAAAGAGATCAGTAACAGCGCCAGTGGTAAGGTCTGCAGCATTGATGCCATATTACGCTCACCAATATGGGCAAACATCAGGGCGGTGCTGGCCGCACTGGCAGAATATGCGCCGGCATGTTCACTCAGGTAGGCCAGCGCCCGGCTTTCAAAAGCGGTAAGCTGTTTGCTGCCGAGGTTTTTTAGACTTACCGCCACCCGGGTAGCGCTTTTATCCAGATTCAGCTGATTGTTTAAATCCAGACCAAAGGGCAGTGACATTTCGTACATCAGCAAGTACTGTGCAGCCTGTTGCTGAGTTTGTGGTAATCGGTAATAGGCGGGGTCGTCCTGATGCATATTCTTATTCAGCCGTCTGATCGTGTCGGTAATACTGTTAACATGCTGCACTTCGGGCTGACGCTGCAGCCATGCAGTAAAATCAGCTACAGCGGCTAAAAATTCCGGTTGATTTACCGCACTGGCTTCATCGCCGGCAATCACAAAATCAACAGTGGTGGCACCTGTCAGATTCTGCTCCAGAAAATCATTCGCCTGGCGAAATTCAGTATCAGCAGCGAAGTATTTTACCGCCTCATCATTAATGGTATTCAGGCTTATCAGAGCACTGCAGCCAATAATCACGATCGTCATGCCCCAGAACAGCGGCCGCTGGTAGTGGATCACCCTGTCGGCCAGCCAGAGCATGGCGGTATCTTTGCCAGCGGCAGCGCCGTTAGCGGTTTGCCCGGCACTTATTGGTAAAAATAACAACAATGCCGGCAGCAATATCAGGCTGAACACGCAGGCCAGCATGACGCCGACCGCGGTCATATTGCCCAGATCCCGCAATATCGGCACATCTGAAAAGTTCAGGGTTAAAAAACCAATGGCAGTGGTGGCACTGGTAATAAATACCGGCAAGATATTGCGTTTTAAACTGTATTTTATTGCCTGTAACCGGCTGTCACCGCGGCGCAGTGCAAATTGCATAGCGGCAATTAAATGCACAGAATCCGCTACTGCCAGCGTCATCAGGATAGTGGGCACATTAACAGTAGCCGTGCTTAAAAACAGGCCTGCCCAACCGGCCAGCCCCAGGGTACTGATGACTGTTACGACAATAATTATCAGGGTCGCCAGCGAAGCTAGGACTGAACGCAGCAACCAGGCCAGCATAATTAAAATTGCGGCAAACATAATCGGGATCAGTGTTTTTACGTCGTTCTCTGCTTCATAGGCAAACGCATGATTCATGGCAACGACGCCACTGACATAAAAGTCAGTATCGGGGTAAGCGGCTTTAAATCTATCCAGCATGGCAGACACCGCCTGCCACACTTCTTTCACTTCCTGCTGCAGGTTCTCCTCAGGCAACTGCAGAGTAATGTTAATAGCAGTCACTGAACCATCTAATGATATCAAGCGCTGCAGCAGCACGGGCTCACTCAGTGCCACCGCCGCTATCTTTTCCCGTTCCGGGCCGGTCAGTGCCAGATCTTCGCCCACCAGATCAGCCACCCAGAGATCATCGTCAATAGCTTCAGTATGCTGATAATTACTCAGTGAATCTACCCGGATCGAATAAGGTGTCTGCCAGGCGGCCTCGGTTAACTGCCGTACCAGCGTCAGGGTTTGGGCACTGAACACCTGCTTATCGGCCGGTGCTATCGCAATCAGAATATTGTCACTTTTGTTAAACTGTTGCTGCATCTGCTCATACGCCAGCAGTTGCGGATTATCGTCAGTGAAAAAAATCCGGTAATCCCCCCGGAAATACAGCTTACCAATACCAGCTGCACTGCCGGCGATAAACAGCAGACACAGCACGGTGCTAAGCCGCGGATAAGCGAGAATATGCTGGAGCCAGCGCTGAATCATCTGTTGCTACCTCAGGTTAACGTTACAGACATGTCGGTTTGGCTCTCAGCTTAGCAGGCAAATGGCAAAGCAGGGAGTAACCAATTGTATTAATGTTTGTTTTTCAGTTTTGGATAACAAAACTTGCACTAATTTAACAATATGCTAAACATAATGCAGTAATTAAGTAAAATATTGGAGACAGGATGTCACTGGCTGTTGTTTACAGCCGGGCCCGCCATGGCCTGGATGCCCCACTGGTTACCGTGGAGGTCCACATCAGTAACGGTTTGCCGGCGTTTCAACTGGTTGGCCTGCCTGAAACCTCGGTAAAAGAATCGCGGGATCGCGTCCGCAGCGCCATGGTCAACAGCGGCTTCGCCTTTCCGGATCGCAAAATTACCGTTAATCTGGCACCGGCAGACTTACCAAAGGAAGGGGGCCGGTTCGACTTACCGATTGCTCTTGGCATAATCGTTGCCAGCGGCCAGCTGAATGAACACAGCACGGGGCAGTTCGAATTTTATGGTGAACTGGCGTTATCGGGTGAAATACGACCGATCCTCGGTGAGATCCCGGTTGCGGTGGCTTGCCGTGATGCCGGCCGTGCCGCCTTGATGCCCATGCTGAATGCCCAGCAGGCGCAGCAGGTACCCAAAGCACAGGTGCACGGGGCAGAGCATTTATTGCAGGTACACAGCTTTTTGCTGGCGCAACAAGCGTTACCGGCCATTCCGCCTTTACCTGAGCGCCCGTTGCAGCATCAGGCTGATTTAGCCGATGTCCGGGGCCAGGGCCATGCAAAACGGGTACTGGAAATTGCCGCCGCCGGTGAGCACAATATGCTGATGCTGGGCCCGGCGGGTACCGGCAAGTCGATGCTGGCGCAGCGGTTGCCGGGCATTTTACCGGCCTTAACCGAGCAGGAGGCGCTGGCAACGGCAGCCATTTATTCGATTGCCGGCCTGCAACGCAACCTGACCGACTGGCAGCAGCGGCCGTTTCGCAGCCCGCACCATACCAGCTCCGCCGTGGCGCTAGTTGGCGGTGGTTCAGTACCCCGTCCTGGTGAAATTTCGCTGGCCCATCATGGCATTTTATTTTTAGATGAATTGCCCGAGTTCCCGCGTAAAGTATTGGATGTGCTGCGTGAGCCCCTGGAGACCGGCATAGTTCATATCTCTCGGGCTGCCCGCCAGGCTGAGTTTCCGGCCCAGTTTCAGCTGGTAGCGGCACTGAACCCAAGCCCGACCGGCCACCACGAAGATGGCCGGGCGACGCCGGAGCAGGTCATGCGTTATTTAAACCGGTTGTCGGGGCCTTTTATCGACCGGATAGAGTTGCAAATAGAAGTGCCGCTATTACCTAAGGGTATGCTCAGTCAACAGCATAGTCAGGAGGAGAGCAGCGCCAGTGTCAAAACACGGGTGGTCGCCGCGCGTGACATTCAGCTGGCACGCCAGGGTAAAGCCAACGCCCGGCTCAGCGGTAGCGAAATTGCTGACTTCTGCCTGCTAAAACAGGATGACGCCCGTTTTTTAGAAGACACTATTCACCGCTTTAAACTGTCGGCCCGCACTTATCACAAGATTATTAAAGTGGCCCGCACTATTGCTGATTTGCAGCAACAACCGCAAATCAGCCGCGCTCACCTGATGGAAGCGCTGAGCTACCGCGCGCTGGAGCGACTGCTAAGTTACCTGAAGAACTAAAGCAAGTTGCCAGTTCGACCGCTATCGGTTTACTCACATCAACATGCCGTAAATACATCCCTGCAGGCTCGATAGCTGTTCAAATTCGCTCCCTGCGAATCTGTCGGCCATCCAGGCCTGCAACGGTTGATTTAGAGCAAACCGACCACTTTCTCCGGACTTTCAGCCTTAAACCAGTTTCCAGTTAAGGGTTTCACCGGCATAAAACGGCACTATCGGGTTACCATTTGGCAGGGTGATTTCAGACGGTACCTGCCAGGTTTGCTGCCGCAGCGTTACTGTGCCGCTGTTACGTGGCAGACCGTAAAAATCGGCGCCATAATGGCTGGCAAAGCCTTCCAGTTTGTCCAGGCAACCTAATTCGTCAAATACCTGGGCGTATAACTCTATCGCGCTGTGGGCACTGTAACAACCGGCACAGCCGCAGGCGGACTCTTTACGGTGCTTTTCGTGCGGCGCCGAATCAGTACCGAGGAAAAATTTCGGCGAACCGCTGGCCACTGCCGCGCGCAGAGCCTGCTGATGAGTGCGGCGTTTTAATACCGGTAAACAGTAATTATGTGGCCGCACTCCACCTACCAGCAAATCATTACGATTCAGCAACAAATGCTGCGGCGTGATAGTGGCCGCGACATTGCTGCCAGCCTCACTGACAAAACGTGCAGCGTCGGCCGTGGTAATGTGCTCAAATACCACTTTCAGCTGGGGCAGACGGCTGACAATATGTTGCAGATAGCGGTCAATAAAGACTTTTTCCCGGTCAAAAATATCAATGTCATGGTCCGTCACTTCACCGTGTACCAGCAGCAACATGCCTTGTTCTGCCATGACTTCAAATACCGGGTACAATGAATCCAGAGCACTGACTGCTGCGCTGGAATTGGTTGTCGCGCCAGCCGGATACAGTTTTGCTGCCACCACTCCGGCGGCTTTGGCATCAATAATTTGCTGGCGGCTGGTTTTATCGGTTAAAAACAGGGTTAACAGTGGCTGAAACTCGCTACCAGCCGGCCGGGCGGCCAGAATCCGCTCGCGGTATGCGACGGCCATGTCGGCGGTAGTGACCGGCGGCACCAGATTAGGCATGACAATGGCGCGGGCAAACTGACGGGCCGTTGCGGGTACCGTTTCCAGCAGCATATCGCCATCGCGAAAGTGCAGATGCCAGTCATCGGGGGTTTGAATAGTTAATTGGCTCATCAGGGCTCCGGGCAGCTAACAAAAGATGGGCGCTATAATAGCAAGGATTGCACGACGGTGAAATCAACCGCGGCTGGAATTAGCAGCGCAGCGGCTTTTTTATTTGGCGCTGGCGGTTTTAACCGGCACCCGGGGTTTGCTACACTGCTACCAGCTTTAACGGCCACCGCTACGATGCTTTTTGCTGCATACAGGAACTCACACCATGTCTGATTTTGATTTTGACCCTGATTTTGATTTAAACAACCTTGATTTTGATGGCGCTGCCGACGCACTCGCCAAACAACAGGCAGATGCTGAAGCTAAGGCAGCCGAGCCTCAATTTGGTGATGACGACGATGAATGCAGCGGTGGCGCCTGTAAAATTTAGCGTTTACCGTGGATAAGGGCTTATACTGTCAGAAAATAATCTCTGGAATACAGTATGAAAAAAACCCGCATTATAACCACAGACGATATTCTGCTGACCCTGTGTCAGGCCGTTAATGGTGTGCTTGCCGCCGCTGGCAATCCTGCAATCAGCCACTCTCCGATGGTCCAGAAAATTCAGAAAACCTGCCTGCGCCCTGATCTTGGCTGTTTTGTGTTATTTGATGGCGGTTTTTCCGGGCTGGTGATTATTAATTTCACCGCGCCGGCCGCAATGGAAATCTACCGCAAATACATGATGAGTATGGGCATGCCGGAGGAGGAGCTGGCGCAGTTTCATACCTCTGATGAGGTCGGTAATGTGATGGGTGAACTGATGAACCAGATTGTCGGAGATTTTACCAATAAAGTCCGGCTGGATTTACATACCTCAATTAATCAGAGCCAGCCGAAAATGATGGCAATTAATAAACAGGTACAAATTCTGATTAACACCCAGCTAGACCAACCTCAGGCCCGCCGGGTGACCTTCAGTACGCCGGAGCACAATATCTTCTACATGGAACTGGCGATGGATAAAACTGAGTTCATTCAGTTAGAAGAGTTTGAACGCACCGAGCAGGAAAACCCGGACGATATTCTGGCTAATGCCCAGCAGTACCGCCAGGAAAATACCGTGGATATTGAACCGGAAGTCGACGACGATTTTCTGAAAAACCTCGGTTTCTAAAGCCCGTTAGCAGGCAGGATCTAGCTGCTTGCTACGCCGGATACTACGCCATAGCTGGCTTAAACCAATGGCCAGTACGCCGGTTAGCATCAGGGCCGAAAACGGCAAGGCATCGCCGGTATAAAACCAGGCCAGCATGGGCCCTGCCAAAGCACCACTACCAAAGCGCAGCGTGCCAATGACGGCAGTGGCGCTACCGCTGTTATCCGGAAACTGCATAATGATCATGGCGTCGGCATTGGTGGCCATTAACCCCAGGCTGGCCATTAATGGTGCTATGGTCAATACCGTGTACCACAGCCCCAGGCCATAATAATTAAAGCCACAGAGTAACGAGACGCTCGCGATGGCAACCACTAAGCCAAACCGCAACATGCGCTGCGGCCCGAATCGCACCACTAAACGGCTGTTTAGCAAATTGGCGCTCATTAAAGCCAGCACGTTAAAGCCAAACAGCAGTGCAAACTGCTGTTCGCTAACGCCAAAATAGCCAATATAAACAAACGATACAGCGGTTAAAAAACAGAAAAAGGCAAAAGAAGCAAACATCGAGCTGGCAATATCCGGCCAGGCTGATTTTTTCCTGAACACCTTAACGTAGCCACTGAAAAAGGCAGGGCGTTGCCGGGCACTGTCACTATTGATTTCCGGTAAAAAACGCCAGCAACAGCCGACAACAATGACGCCATATAATGCCAGAAACAGAAAAATAGCCTGCCAGCTGGCCAACCAGATCACGGCACTGCCCATCGCCGGTGCCAACAGCGGTGCCAGCATCATAATCATCGATACATAAGACATGCCTTTGGCGGTATGCTGCTGGTATAAATGCCGGATAATACCCGGCACCACTACCGAGGCGGCAGCGCCACAGAGCGCCTGCACCGCACGCCAGCCGAGAAACCACTCAATACTGCTTACCCGGCTTAACGCCACACTGGCCAGGATAAAGCCGGTTAAACCGAATATTGCCAGCGGCCGGCGACCGAGCATATCTGCTAAAGGGCCGAATAACAGCATACCGATACCATAAGCGGCCAGGAAAATGCTCAGCGATTGCTGTACCAGAGTGATGCCGGCATCCAGCTCAGCCGCCATCATTGGCATAGCAGGCAGGTACATATCAATTGCCAGCGGGGTGGTGGCGACCACGGCGGCCAGTAACATCAGTATCCAGAAAGAGGGGTCAGCCTGTCGCATTACCGGTACTCTTGTTGGCGGCAGTTTACAAGCCGCTTAGTAATGAAAGTGCGATTATCGCAGATGAAGAAGTTAACTGATGGGCAGCAACAGCTGCAAACTGGCACCGCCGAGTGAGCTGTCACTGACAATCAGCTTACCCTGATGCCACTGGACAATCCGCAGCACAATAGCAAGGCCAAGACCAAAGCCGCCCTCTTCCCGGTTGCGACTTTGCTCCAGCCGCTGAAACGGTTTAAGCACTTCGGCCCGGCGTTCTACCGGAATACCGGGACCATCATCGTTAACACTGACCCGCCAATAGCCTTGCTGGGCTTTAATATCTATCACAATGCGCTGCCTGGCGTAACGCTTGGCATTAACCAGTAAGTTCTGAATAGCCCGCTCCAGATAATGAGCATCACAATAAAACATCGCCACTGGCGGTAGCTGCAACTCAATAGCCGCACCCGGCAAAGGTGCCAGCTTTTCCGCCACGTTATTAATAAGCTCAGTTAAATCCACCTGCTGCATTTTCAAATTCAGCTGGTGGCTTTGTAATTTGGCATAGTCGAGCATTTCGTCGACCAGTTGCTGCAATTCTCTGACATCCTGCAACATCAGCTGTTTGTCATTTTCCGGTAATTGCATGGCCATCTCCAGCGCAAACTTCAGCCGGGCAATCGGCGTGCGTAATTCATGGGATACCGCATGGGTCATTTCCCGCTGTAATTCCAACAGTGAAATAATTTGCTGGCTCATTTGCTGAAAACTGTCCGCTATTGGCGCAATAAATGAGCGGGATGGTAGCTGCAAGTCAGCAGGTTGGCCTTTGCCGAAGCGTTGCAAGCCTTGTTGTAAAAAACGAATATCGCGGGCAACCGGCCAGAGCCAAAGTGCGACTGCCACCGCCAGCAGGCTGAAAAACAAAATACTGAACCAGTCAAACCCTGAATGCCCGTCCAGATGTAAAGGTCCCACCAGCCATAGCTGTTCGTTGCGCAGGCCATAAAAAAATACTTTATCGTCCTGAAATAACGGTAACAGATGGTTTTGCTGCAGCAGTGTCCACTCATCGGCCTGCCAGCTGACGCTGTCGAGGGGCACCGCCTGATAAGGCAAGCCAAGATGCCCGGCCCACTGGTCTTGGGGCAGCTGCATGACCAGGGCAATTTGTTCAGCCAGGATGTCAACCAAGGCAGGCGGCTGATCACCTTGTGCATATTGCCAGAGCTGATCAACCGTCCAACCAAGGCCAATGAGTACCAGAAATAAAAATAAATAAAAGTGCAGAAAAAGCCGATGCATACTTACCAGGCATCAGCGACAAATAAATACCCTTTGCCCCAGACGGTTTTGATCCGAAACGGCACCTCAGCGTTATCGCCCAGCTTACGTCTTAAGTGCGAAACCCTGACATCAACTGTCCGGTCAAGCCCGTCATATTCACGGCCAATAATCTGCTGATGAATCGCCTCACGTTTAACGGTCTGCCCGGCATGCCGCGCCAGCATCCACAGTAAATCAAATTCATAACTGGTCAGTTCTACCAGATTATTGTCGAACCAGGCTTCCCGGGAGCGTTGTTTCAGTAACAAACGACCAAAAGTTAATTCCTGTCGCTCGGCTTGCGGGCTGATCTGCGTCCGGCGCAACAAGGCGTTAATCCGCGCCAGCAGCACCCGAGGCTCGACCGGTTTAATAACATAGTCATCGGCCCCGAGCTCAAGCCCCAGCACCTGATCAATATCACTTTGTTTGGCGGTCAGCATCAGCACCGGGCCTTTATACCAGGGTCGGATTTGCCGGCATACCCCAAAACCGTCCAGTCCGGGTAGCATTAAATCCAGCACAATTAGATCCGGCTGAAATTGCTTGCACTGCTCCGCCACCCGATCACCGCGGTTTTGCTGCTGCACGGTAAAACCATGCTGCACCAGAAAACTCTGCACCAGCCCGGCCAGCCGGGCATCATCTTCCACTAACAGAATCTTGGCCATTAAAAAATACTCCATGCGCCGGAAATACGGCGACGTTTTGCCGGCTGTCGGCTCAATACCAGTAATTCAGTACTCAGTAATACCTGCTGCTGCTGTCGCAAACTGAGCCAGCCCTGTTGCCAGTTAATCTGCTGTTGCCACTGGCCACTGGTCGCTTGCTGCCAGCATCGCTCTGCCTGCTCAGCCAGATACAGGCAGACTGTTCTTGGCGTATCACTGAACCAAATCACTCTGAGCTCAGCCTGACAGCCCTGCTCAATTTTATCAGCAACACAGACGATAGGGCTGACCTGCCAGCACAAGGGTTCGGCACAGGAGTCAGCCGCACTGTCAGCCTGACTGGTTTGCGATATCAGCAACAGCAACAAAAAACCGCAACGCAGCATCCACATCAGAAAAACCGGTAACTAATACCACCAAACCAGGTGGTGACATGGTCAGATCGTACCAGAGCACTGTCAGTCATTGCCGTGTCAAAATGTAAATATCGCAGAAGTACCAACGCGCTCAGCCGTTCTGTTAATGGTTTGTTCCAGTTTAACCGAAGTTCTGCGTGCCAGCTATCCCGCCCCTGATATTCCTGACCCAGGGGAACTTCTAACGGTGTTAAGCCATAATAGGTATCGATCAGCTGGGCACTTTTCCAGTGCAGATGGGCTGACAACTGCCATTTTCCATACGGAGTATGCCAGCCCCGGCGCGCCCCGGCACTGGCATACTGGCCATGATGTTGCCGGCTGGCGTCTGTCCAGTACGCCAGTTGCCAGAGGATGCCGTTACTGACCGTATCTAACTGCAGACCTACATCAAAGGCGGTCGGTCTTTTCGTCACTTCGCTGACGGCAACCTCTGAAGGCGCCTGCCGTTCAGTAGCAGCGCTAAACTGAGGCATGCTCATTACATTGGCTTCAAACTGCAGCAGGTTACCGCTGAACCATTGCTGGAAATAACCTTTTTCCTGATTAAACTGGCCAATCACACTTAACGAAGTGGTCTCGCTGAGTGCCAGACTGGTGCCCAGCCGGCCATTATCAAAAAACCAGTATTTGCTGTAATAGTAGATTTCAGGCAGGACAACCAAATCAAGCTGTTTGCCACCATGCAGCGGGTTACTGCGTTGGCCGTAGCCAAATGCCAGGCTGAAATACAACTGTTGTTCGGTGATACAGTCATCACCCTGGCAACTGCGTGTACTGGCAGTTGCAGCCATGCTGCATAGTAATATGCTGATTAATAAAACAATTTTATAGGGCGTTTTCGACACGACAGCTTACCTGATTACACTGGCTCTGTAGTTTAGCAAGTGGCAGGCACCTACCGAAACAGAAATAACATAGTTTCACAAATTAACCACGGTGATTATCTGGCAAAGACTGAAGCAGCAGGCAAACGCCGAAATTGAATCTGCTTAAGAATCCATCTATGATGAGCAAACTATAACTATAATGCGCTGCTCAGATTGCTGCAGTAAACTGCAGGGCTGCACCGCTGTAACAGCAGAGCTGATAATGAAAGATAAAGCGACATCTTTTGATATTGCCTATTTAGCCGGGGTATCACAATCCACGGTGTCCAGGGCGCTGCGCAATAGCCCGCAAGTTAATAAAGAAACCCGTGAACGGGTGCATGCCATTGCGAAACAACTGAATTATAAAGTAGATAAAAATGCCAGTAACCTGCGTAAACAGCGAAGCAGTACCCTGGCGCTGCTGTTGTTTGAAGACCCAACTTCTGACGAGTCGCTGATTAATCCGTTTTTTTTATCGATGCTCGGTAGCATAACCCGGGCCTGCGCGAAGCGAGGTCAGGATTTGCTGGTATCGTTTCAGCAACTCAGTGATGACTGGCATGCCGATTATGAAGACAGCAATAAAGCCGATGGTATTATTTTGCTCGGTTATGGCGATTATGTTGATTATGAAGAAAAGCTGGAAAAACTGTTAGCACAGCGAACCCACTTTGTCTGCTGGGGTGCAGAAGTGCATGATCACCCGGAGTCGACCATTCGCAGTAATAACAGGGAGGGTGGCCGGCTGGCCGGCGAGCACTTACTGGCGAATGGCTATAAAAATTTCGCGTTTGTTGGCAATGCTTCCGAGCATAGCCCGGAGTTTTTTGAACGCTATCAAGGCTTTACAGACGCCCTGCTCGCCACAGGCATTCAGCCGGATGATATTGTCCAGTGCGATGCTATTTCCACCGAGAACGCCGGTGATCATGCTATCCGCCAGATTATCCGCCAGGGCAAGCCTGTTGATGCGGTATTTTGTGCCAGTGATATTATTGCCATAGGTGTGATGCGGGCCCTGCACCAACTGGGCTATCGTATCCCGGCTGATATTGCGGTCATGGGCTTTGACGATATTCCGGTGGCATCATTTGCAACGCCGGCACTTAGTACCATTCAGCAGGATACCTCGCTGGCTGGCGAGATGCTGGTTGATAACCTGCTGCGGTTAATCAACAATGAAGTGATTGTCAGCACCCATATTCAACCCAAATTGATTATCCGTCAGTCCTGTGGCAGTCGCTGACGGTAAACAGGCCGCCAGGCTGACACCCGCCTTAGCTACCTGCCGGCGGATGTCTCTGGTGGCATCAGGCTGATTTATTCAGCGCTTTGCAAAACCAGCAATCCATAGCTGCCCAGGCTGGTGCCATCCAGATCAAAAGCCCAGCTGGCGTGTAATCCGTTGCGGTTAATCTGGCTGATGTCCTGTATGCTGTCGGTTAAATTCAGCACAAAGACACTTTTGCTGCCGTCGAGCTCACGACTGATTTGCACCACGCCATTATCCAGCTGACTAACCTGATAACTGCCGGCAACACCCAGCTCCGGCCGCTGTTTTTTCTGGGCAATTAGAAACTTATACAGCTGCCAGACCGAGTCTGGCTGAGCCTGCTGTGCTGCAACGCTACGATCTGCGATAGCCAGTTGCTCAGCCAGAAAACCAGGCCACCAGTTGGGGAACCCGTCGCCAAACAATGTCAGTTGTTCTACCCAGCTGCGGTCACTGTCAGTAAAGCCAGCCTGTTTGGTGTTATCCCACAACATTGGCGCACGCTTAAAAACATCATGACCACTTCTGTCCTGGGTTAATCCAATTTCTTCACCATAATAAATATATGGTGTGCCCGGTGAGCTGAATAACATAGCAGCGGCAAGCCTGGCTTTATTATCATGTTGTTGTAACTGATAGGCGACGCGCTCCTGGTCATGGTTCGTTAAGAACGGCGCAAAAAAGTTAAGCGGCGCCACAGAATCAAGTCGCTGCTGCACATTCTGGCGCAGTACGGTAGCATCAGCAATCTGCTGCTGATTTGACTGCATAGTACCAAACTGGGCTTCACCGGCACTGCCCTGCTGTAACAAGCCAAGAATTTTATAGCCTACTTCAAAATCAAAACCCTGATCTAAGCCTTTACCGTTGCCATAATAACGGGCGGCTACCGGGATATCGACCCAGGCTTCACCGACCAGATAGGCATTCGGATTAACGCTTTTGACAAACTGATTAAAGCTTTGCCAGTAAGCGATTGTTTCAGCGGTATCGGCCTGAGCATTTGGCCCACCTTCCATGGCAAACCGAACCGCATCTAGCCGAAAACCGTCAACGCCTTTATCAAGCCAGAATTTGGCCATTTTTTCCATTTCCGCAACTACATCAGGGTGCCGCAGGTTGACATCAGGCTGGCTGGCGCCAAAAGCTGCATAATAATATTGCTGACGGGTTTCATTCCAGTGCCAGACGGCTTCCGGCTTATCGTTATCACTCCAGGCATGGCCCCAGCCACTGCCGGCCCCAGGCATATCATCGCGCCAGATAAAATAGTCTTTATAGGGTGCTTCACCGGCGGCAGAGCGTACAAACCATTCATGCTCACTGGAAATATGGTTAATCACCAGATCCAGAATCACTTTCATGCCCCTGGCCTCAGCTGCCTGAATAAAGGCTTCAAACTCTGCCATGCTGCCGTAATCGCTTTCTACCTGATAAAACTCGGTAAAATCATAGCCATGGTAAGACGGCGCTTCAAACATTGGGGTTAACCATAGCGCATTTACTCCCAGCTCCTGCAAATAAGGCAGCTTGGCGGTCATACCGTTGAAATCGCCATGACCATCACCATCAGTGTCATAAAAACTGCGCGGCCAGATCTGATAGAAAATGGCACTATCCCACCAGGCAGCAGCAGGTTGTGCGGCAGACTGCGGTAACGTTGCAGCAGCAGGCTGCTGTGCACTGCTGCTATCAGGGTTTAAAGGTGCTGGCTGGCATCCGCCTAGCAATATTGCCAGGGCCAGTGAGCTTAACGTAAAGGCTTTCATTGCATCCCCACTTTAATGTTAATCAGCGTATCAGCTTTAGTGCACACTGCTGCACCATAGCGAAACAATATTCTGCAGCTAAGCTTGGTAATAGCGCCAAAACGGTGCAACAACAAGATGAATACGTATGCACAGTTTTGCGCAAAACCGCTGCTTTCGTGTAGTTTAAGCTGACGCAAACCACACATAATGATAATGACAATCCCCGGGGACGTGAAATGAAACAACCTAAGCTCTCTTTCTGGCAGATCTGGAACCTCAGTTTCGGCTTTCTTGGGGTGCAAATAGGCTTTGCACTGCAAAACGGTAATGTCAGCCGCATCCTGTCAGATCTGGGGGCAGACTTGTCATCACTGTCATTATTCTGGCTGGCGGCCCCGATTATGGGCCTGTTGGTACAACCTATTGTTGGCGCCGCTTCTGACCGCACCTGGAACAAAATGGGCCGGCGCTTACCCTTTATGCTCGGCGGTGCCGTTGTCGCAGCAGGCGCCATGATGTTGCTACCGAACGCGTCTATGGTGGTTGCTTTTATTCCGCCAATGTTATTTGGCCTGGTCATTTTTGCGATTAAAGATGCCGCTTTTAACGTCACGTTTCAGCCATTCCGCTCGCTGGTATCTGACATGGTACCACCTGAGCAGCGTAATCTGGGTTACTCGGTACAAACCCTGCTTATCAATATTGGAGCGGTATTCGGTTCTGTTCTGCCGTTCGTGCTAACCAACGTAGTGGGGCTGGACAATGCTTCCCGTGCTGGTGAAGTCGCACCGTCAGTGGTCTGGGCTTTTTATATCGGTGCTACGGTATTGCTTGGCAGCGTCCTGTGGACAGTATTTCGTACCAGAGAATACCCACCTGAGCAATATTATGCTTATAAAGGGCTGGATTCTGAGGCACAAGCACTGGCTGAAGAAGTGCGTAAGTCACGCTCGCTTGGCGAAAAGTTAAGCGACTTCTGGCAAACGATGAAAAGTATGCCAAAAATCATGAAGCAACTGGCGGTCGTGCAATTTTTTTCATGGTTCGCGCTGTTTATCATGTGGACTTACTTTCCGGCAGCGATTGCCCAGCATACCTGGGGAGTCGGCACAGAGTGGTATAGCGGCGCCTATATTGCTGAAATGGGCGGCGTACCGGCGCATATTGCCGCTGCAAAAGGCGCCGCCGGTGACTGGGTAGGTATTCTGTATGCCGGTTACTCGCTGTTTGCGGTGTTGTTTTCGCTGATAATGGCAAAGCTGGCCAACCTGCTTGGCCGCAAATTTGTTTACTCAATGGCGCTGCTGGCTGGTGGCCTCGGCTATTTAAGCTTTGTGTTATTTACCGATCCCACCATTACTCACGTTAATCTGCTGATTACCCAGATAGACATTCCTAAAGGTGCGCTGGGGCTGATGATCCCGATGATAGGCGTCGGTATTGCCTGGGCTGCTATCCTGGCTATGCCTTATGCGATTCTGGCCGGTGCCTTACCGCCTGAAAAAACCGGGGTGTACATGGGGATATTTAATTTCACTATCGCCGCACCGCAAATTATCTCCGGCTTGATTGCCGGCTGGATTTTAGGCTCGTTATTTCAGAATCATGCGGTATATATTGTGATGTTAGCCGGTGCTGCCATGGTACTGGGCGCCCTGTCAGTATGGCTGGTGCAAGAACAGGAGATCACTGAGCCAGCCGGACACTAATTTGCTTTTGAATATCGCGGGTACAAATCTAGCCGCGGTTGTAGGCTTCTGCCAGCCAGTGTTTTACGCTGTCATCAATATCGGCAGCTGTGCTAAGCCGGATGCGATGGCTGCACATCGCATTAAAACTGCCTGACGCCGCCGGTGGCAGCTTGTCTGGCACGGTGAGCGATCAAGTTGGCATTACCATGACCAATAGCAAATTCACTTTTTAACCAGTTCACTGTGTTTGCTAAAGTTTTGGCGGGTTGCCAGCGCCAGCCATTCTGCCTGGCTTTTGCCGCTGGCCAACTCCAGATTCCGCCATTGGCTTTGTTCGGCCGTCGTCATTTCTGTCATCATAAGGTCCTCAGCTTATCACCACGGTACCCGGGGTTTCAGTAACTGTTCTGGCATCAGCCCGTTCAATTATTTTTACCAGCACAGACTGGATTGTTTCATCCTGTCTTGCGTCCTGCTTGCTGACAAAGCGTTGCTCCTGCACTGTCGCACCGGCCTTGGCAATAAAACCGACCACGACCTCAGTTGCACAATCGGCACTTTTGCCCGCATAGGTCAGGGTAATTTGCGGGTAGCCGTCAAAACCTTTGTTTATCTGCTTTGCAATACGTTTTTTTGCTTTTTCGAGATGCATTATGCTGCCTTAGTGTCTGCTTGCGATGCGTCAGTAAGGTAAAACTATAACACTAAACCTGGCGGGTAATGGCTTTTACCACCGCGTTGGCTGAACAGACCGCAGATTCGAGTAATGGCACCCCTTCTGACGCCCAGGAGCCACAGTAAAACAATTTGCGATCAGGCTGCTGATGCCACTGTTGAAGGGCTGCATGAACTGTGGCGGTGGCCGGCCCGACGACGGCCCGCTGCATTGGGATCCGGGCCAGCACTTTCGCAGGCTCAGGCTGACACTGCGGGTTCCAGGTCTGAAATACCGGGGCCCGGCCTTGTAACGACGGTTCTATCTGATTCACCCAGACAGTAAATACCGGTTTTTGTAACTGCCGGTCCAACTGAAAATTCAGTGCGGTCCAGTCCTGTTGCTTCGCCGGCATAAAGCGGGTGTCCTGATGCACCCATAGCTCACCGGCGTCAAAACAGACCTTTGCCAGCATTTGCCGCTCGCCGCTAAACTGGCTGTTGTCAAGAAAGCCCAGCTGATTAGCCTGGGTGGCCACAATAACCCGATCAAATTCACCACCGTGGCCCTGCTCATTAATTACTCTTATCTGCTGCCCCAGGTCCTTAACTTGTACGACGGGACTGCCGCTTTGCAAGGTAAGGCCCTGGCTCAGGGCGTTAACAAGCGCTGTGGTACCGCCCTGCAACCGGCACAGCGAAGAGCTGTATAAAATACTGTGAAGTAACGATAGCAGCTGCGCCGCAGGCCAGTTCAGCAAGTGCTTTTCATCGCAGGTGCAAATGGTGGTAAGAATCGGCAAAATTAAGCCGCGCCAGAATAGCGGGTCAAAATGGTGTTGCTGCAACACGGCCCGAAGCGTCACATCAGCCGGTTGCTGTTGCAACTTTTGAGTGAGCCGCCAAAGTTGCCAGCTACCGCAAGCCATGCGCAGAGCATGGCTGTTCAGATAGCGCCAGGACCCGACAAATGGCCAACCGACCATCGGCAATTCGCCACTGCGAAACCAGGTCTGGCCATTTGGCCAGCTGCAGGATGTATGGGTGCGCACCTCAAAGGTAGCCACGCCGGCTTCATCGGCAAGTTGCAATACCGCGGGCCAGCGGGCAGGGCTCATTACCCGTAGCGGCACATCCACCAGGCCACCTTCTGCCTGTATCGCATGGGCGTCCATACCATGGCGGCGCTGGGCCTCAAATACAGTAAGCTGATGGCCAGCGCGGCGCAGCCGGTAAGCCGCAGCCAAACCCGCCATGCCGCTACCTATTACTGCAATGGAATAGCTCACCCTGCTGCTATGCTCCTGTTAGCTGGCGCCACCTGGCTCAGTATACTGAGCTATAAACTTTTCTTTGGTGGCAGCGCCACATTGGCAAAAATAAGACCACCCACCAGCGCCATTAAAATCATAAAGGTTTGTTGGCCTACCCGGTCAGATACCACAAAATCCTGACCTGAAATCAGTGAGTTTAAGCCAATATAAGTTTTACTGCCTGGCACCAGCACAATCAGGCCATGCATAGCAACGATAACCGCTGGTGCTCTGGCCAGCCGGGTAAACAGGTTGCTGTAGATCCCTACCGCAAAAGCCCCGAGAAAAGCCCCCATGGTAAAGTCAACCAGACTGGCACCGGTAATACTCACCCCGTAAGCAATAAAACCTGCTGCGAGTGACCATAGCGTATACTTGCCGCGGCTCTTAAACAGAACTATCAGCGAGCTGACCAGGATGCCCACTGCCAGCCAGGCAAAATGGCGGGAAATCGGTTCAGGCTTAACAAAGTCAACGGTTCCAAATAGCGTAAAGCCGATAGCGATGCCCAGAAAGGCACCGAAATACAGCTTAAATAACATCATCAGCGCATCCATAATCCGGGCATTGCCCGATACCAGATGCCGCGCTGCCAGCTCAGCAAAACCGATGGTCAGCGCCAAACCGGGAATAAACGAGATAATGGCGGATAACACACTGAGCCGGATATTAATGCCGGGGTCGATATAACGGCTGATGGCACAGGCACCAATGGCCGCAGCAAGCGCCACCAGTGGCTCAAGCATATTGGCAATGCGTGCTGAACGCTGGGCCCAAAGTACAAACAGATACACTAACAGCGAAAGTAACGCCGACCACAACACATCATTCCAGCTGGTGGCCATCAGCATCGCAAAGGCACCACCCGATGCCATCATTGCCACGGCAGTTGCCAGCTTATTGTAGGAGCTTGGTCTGTTATCAATCGCATCAAGCAGCGCATCGGCTTCATGAATACTTACCTGGCCCTGTAATACCTGATCGACCAGCTCGTCAGTACGCGACAGAGCGCCTAAATCGAGATCCCCCGGATTGACCCGGGCTGCATGGGTATATTCCTGCTCATGGCCATCGGTCCATACCACAAAGGTCATTGAGGTCGGTGAAATAATAAAAGACGCCTTCAGGCCCAAATGGGTCGTCAGCTCAGTTAAGTGCGCTTCTAACCGGTAGGCCGGGGTGCCATATTTGTGCAGCATCTTGCCAAGCTTAACGATAAATTTCCGTTTCTGATTAAAGTCATCTGTATACAAAAGCGGCTTCCTGCAATTGGTGGTGGGTTGAAAAATCAGCTGATACAGGCATTGTAACCTAACGATATACCGATGCCAGCCTAAACAAAAAAACTCGCTAAAACTGATAGTGGCGGGTTTCTGATAGCGGGTTACTTAAAGCATAGAGGCCAGTCACTTTCCGCCATGATGGCCTGTGCTCAGCTGCTGTAGAATTTACCTGTTTCTGTGAAGTTGTTGCAAAAACATCATGGCTGGCGCTGGCTAAACGCTGAAACCCACTGAAAAATAGCATGCTGTAAGATAATAAGTCTGGCACCATGCTTGCAGTTCTAAGATGTTCGCTGAAAATACTCATGCTTAACCGATGACGAGGAGGTACTTATGCTTAAGCGTACATCTTTACTAACCAGCCTGTTACTGGCAAGTGGTATGGCATTCGCCGCGGGTACGTTCGAGAGCGCTGATACCGACCGCGATGGTATCTTGTCTGCAGCGGAATATCAGCGCTATGTCTTTAACTACGATGTCTATACCCGTCGCGACAGCGATAAGGATGGTCTGTTAAATGAACAAGAACTCGGCATTTCGGTATTCGACGCCGATGACTTTGCCAGCTGGGATGCCGACGGTGATGGTTATCTGACCTACAATGAGCTGAACATCACTTTGTTTGACTACTATGATGAAGACGACAGCAATGGCTGGGATAACGATGAATGGACTAAGGCCAGTGCCGACGACTGGTTCGACTTTTAACCTGAGCAGCCAGTTAACACCCCAGTAAGATTGTCCGGGCGGCGGAAAAAATGGCCATCGCCCGGGCTTATTCCCCTTAGCTTCGGCCCCGCACGGTAAAACGTTTAATAATAGAGCGGACGTCTGCGACCGTTTCATTCAGGCGGCTATTGGCTTGCAGTGAATTCCCTGCAGACGTTTTAGTGCTGGCAGCCCCGTCAGCTATTTCAACAACCTGCTGATTGATATGTTCAGCCACCGTACTTTGCTCTTCAACCGCCGCAGACATTTGCAAGGTCGACTCGGTGATCTGGCCTACCGCGTTATTAATCGACTCCAATGCCTGGCGGGTCTGCTCGACAATATCAACGCCACGACTGGCCGCCTTTTCCCCCGATTGAGAAACATTAACGGCATTACTTGCCCGTTGCGTCAGCACTTCGACAATTTTATGTATTTTGTCGGTTGATTCACGGGTTTTTAACGCTAATGAGCGCACTTCGTCGGCAACGACGCTAAAGCCACGGCCCTGTTCACCCGCTCTGGCTGCCTCGATTGCGGCATTCAGCGCCAGCAAATTGGTCTGATCAGCGATTGATGAAATAATGGATGCTGCCTGGCCGATTTCATTGGTCGACTCAGATAATTCGCGGACAGTCCGGGCAATCGATGCGACCGAGTCACTCAGTTGATCAATGGCCGTTTTCGCATCTTTAGCCAGCACCGTGCCCTCTTTCACGTTATTCAAGGCATTTTTGGCACTCTGGGCATTGGCTTCAACGTTACCGGCCACTTCCTGAATGGCGGCAGACATTTCGGTAATAGCTGATGCCACCAGCTGAGTCGCATTTTCCTGATGCTCAGTCGCGGCAAAAGTCAGCTGGGTTTCCTTTAACGTTTCAACTACAATACTATCCAGTCTTACTGTAGCATCTTCTATCCGGGTCAGCGCCGTCCGGCTTCTGGCAATTTCACATGCCAGTGCCAGTTTAGCCCGGGCCACGCTGCCATCGTCGCTGAAATAGGTTTGCGCCACGGTAAGGTTGTTATAAGAATCAGGGCTGATATCCAGCAGTGACTGCCATTCGCCGCGCCGTTTCAGTACCATCCACCCCGCTGATACCAGTGTTGCTGTCAGCGCCAGGGCGGCTGCGGTTGCCGATGACAGATATGCGATAGCCGCTGTTGCCAGCCCCCCGGGAATGGCCACTGGCATAATAACTGATAACATATGTCCCAAGCTTGTCCAGCGTGAGGTTGCCGCTTTACCGGCGTTTATCCGCTGATACGCCTGCTCTGCCCGGGCAATCTCC
>NZ_JAWVZF010000030.1:0-22270 GCF_033722355.1 Arsukibacterium sp.
ATCATCGCCTGGCCGGCAGACTTCAACCTTTACAACCATTGTGGCTGTTGCTGGCCCTGGCCAGTTTATGCTGGCTCGGTTATTTATTGTTGCTGGCTCCTGCTCCGGTTAGTCAGCGCTGGCAACTGACGGCACTGGTTACTTTTGCTTTGCTGCTGAATATCATGTTATTAACGCTGTTATTTGCTCAAAAGCCCGCCTCTGTAAATGATACTGACTTGTGGAGCCGGTTGCGCCAACGCCTGCACGGTTTTCTGCAGTATATGCTTGCCTGGCTGGTGACGATTTTGTTTTTGATTATTCTATGGCTGTTCCTGCGTATTGCGCTGGGTATAATAGTGCCGCTAATACTCTGATGATAAAACGGGCAGCCATTTGCAACAGCTAAACCAAACTAATAATCGAGGAATATGGCGAATATTCTGCTCGGTGGTGGATAATTTTGGCGATATCGGGATTTGCTGGCGTTTGAGCCGGCAATTGGTGGCAGAGCATAATATCAGTGTTGAATTGCTGGTTGATGATCTGCATAGCTTTCAGCAAATTTGTCCGCAAATAGATCCCGGGCTTGCCAGACAATCAGTCGCTGGCGTTGAGGTAGTCTATTGGCCCGATGAAAAGTGCCCGTCGCTGAACTGGCAGCAGTTAGCGCCAGCCGTTGTGGTTATTGAAGCTTTGGCCTGCACCATTCCTGATGCTTATAAACAGCAGATGGCCAGGCAGCAGCCAGTGCCGCTGTGGCTGAACCTGGAGTACCTGTCAGCTGAGCAATGGGTTGAAGGCTGTCACGGTCTGAGCTCACCCCAGGCCCAGCCAGGATTGAACAAGTATTTCTTTTTCCCCGGTTTTAGTCAGCAAACCGGCGGTCTGCTGTATGAACAGGCACTGGCGCAAAGACTGGATGCCTTTAAGACCGATAATCAGGCTCAGCAGCGTTTCTGGCAGCAACTGGGGGTGGAAGCTGACGAATTTAAGCTGAAAATCTCCCTGTTTGCCTATAGTCACAGCCAGTTAGCCAGTTTACTGCAGCAATGGCAGCAACAACCGGGCAGGGTACTTTGTGTTATCCCCCAGGGTGAACTGGCGAATGAGCTGAGTAAGCACTATCCACTGCTATTAAGCGGTGATACAGTGCAGCTGAATCAGCTGAGCTTAAAGGTTATCCCTTTTCTGGCCCAGCCGGATTACGACTTATTACTGGCAGCGTGTCATCTGAATTTTGTGCGCGGTGAAGACTCCGTTATCCGTGCGCACTGGGCCGGTCAGCCCTTTGTCTGGCAAATCTACCGGCAGCAGGAAAGTGCGCATCTGATTAAGCTTAACGCCTTTATTGACCGATATTGTCAGCAGATGCCGGTGCAACTTGCAGCGACGGTGCAACAGTTCTATCTGGACTGGAATACTGACCAGGACCTGGCGTTAAACTGGCCGCATTTTTATGCAGTATTACCGCAACTGACAGCCTATAACCACTGTTGGCGTGAACAATTGCTGGCAAATGGAGATCTTGCCAGCAACCTCGTGCACTTTGCCAAAAAAAAATTTATAATGGCGCCCAATTTTTCCCAACAATGAAGATATTTCAACAATGATGAAAACTGCCCAAGAACTGCGCGCTGGCCAGGTAATTATGGTTGGCACCGAACCGATGGTAATTTTAAAGGCCGAATTTAACAAATCAGGTCGTAACGCTGCTGTCGTTAAAATGAAGATGAAAAACCTGCTGAATGCTCAGGGTATGGAAACAGTCTATCGTGCCGATGACAAATTTGAGCAGGTATTACTGGAAACCAAAGAGGTTACCTATTCTTATTTCTCTGATCCGATGTATGTATTTATGGATTCTGAGTACAATCAGTATGAAATTGAAGCTGAAAACATGACTGAAGCACTGAAATACCTGACAGATGGTATGGAGTGTTCTGTTGTGTTCTACAACGATCGGGCGATTTCTGTCGATTTACCTACTATTGTTGTTCGCGAAGTGGTTTACACTGAACCGGCCGCGAAAGGCGATACCACTGGTAAAGTCATGAAACCGGCGAAACTGGATACCGGCTTTGAATTAATGGTACCGGCTTTTGTTGATATTGGTGATAAGATTGAAATCGACACCCGTACTGACGAATACCGCAGTCGCGCGAAGTAATGTCGTTAGCAAATAATTACAAAGGGCGCGTAGTGCGCCTTTTGTTTTTTTTCAGCTCTATAACAGGATTGCACTGTGACCAATAATGATGTGTTACGCCGATTGCGGTATGCTTTTGAATATAATAACAGCACCATGAGTGACATTATGGCGCTGGGCGGTCAGACCCCGAGCCGTGAACAGATGATAAGCTGGCTTAGCAAAGATGATGACATTGAGTTCAGTGTGATGGCCGATAGTGAGCTGGCACAGTTTTTAAATGGACTGATTGTCTTTAAACGGGGCAGAAAAGATGGCCCGCAAGCTGAGCCTGAGCAACGGTTAAATAATAATATTATTTTCCGGAAACTAAAAATTGCTCTCGACTTTAAAGACGATGATGTGCTGGCAGTAATGGCACTGGCTGATTTTAGCTTGAGTAAACCGGAATTAAGTGCGTTTTTCCGCCGGGCTGATCATAAACATTTCCGGGTATGTCAGGATCAGGTGCTGCGTAACTTCATCAAGGGACTGCAGCTGAAATACCGTCCTGGTGCCGATGCTGAGACAGCGGAGTAAGCTGATGAGCAGTGCAGATGGTTTTAGCAATATTCAGTTACCCGCTGCTCAGATAACGCCACTGCACGCACTGCAACTTGAGCCGCTGGCTGGCCGCTACCGGGTGCTGCGCCAGGGCGTGAATGCGCTAGTTTTCGCTGGCTTTTGGTTGTTGCTACTGCTGCTGTGGTGGCAGCCCTGGTGGCCATTGCCCAGCCATTTGCAGCAGGTAATCAGGCATGCACTCTGGCTGGTTCCTGTGCTTGGGGTAGTGCGGGCCATATATTGCTGGCAGGCCGATAAACATAAGCATTTCGCCCTGCGGGAGCATGATATTAGTTACAGTGCTGGTATTTTTTTCAGGCAAATGGTTACGCAGCCGGTGGTTCGGGTGCAGCACATCGAATTAAAACAAGGTCCGCTTGAGCGTAAAGCCTCGCTGGCCCGTCTGCAGTTATTCAGCGCTGGCGGTGCTTTGCACACCTTTGAAATTCCCGGGCTTTGGTTAACCCAGGCCCAGCAAATCCGCCAGTTTGTATTGCAGCACAAGGATGCATTGCAAGATGAACAACAACAATGAGTCTGGCGCTGCATTATTATCTGAGCTGAGCCAGCCAGTCAGTCAGGCAGAGTGGCGGCGGGTGTCAGCTATCGCTATTTTATATTTTGCGGTAGCGGCACTGCGTTTTTTTGCCAGTCAGCTTGTTTACCTTATTCCGCCTGCAATATTGTTGTTTAACCGGATTAAAGATAACCCCGGTATGGCTCTGGGCATGTTATCGGCGCTACTGCTGATGATCGTGGCGGTAGCAATTTTGAAGTTTTATTATTTTCAGTACCGTTTGTCGGCAGGGACCGTAGAGATCCGCTCTGGTGTCATCAGTAAAAAATATCTTAATCTCCCCTTTAACCGGATCCAGAATATTAAACTGGAACAGCCCGTTTTTTACCGGCCAGCTGATTATGTCTGTCTGCAACTGGATACTGCCGGCTCGGTTCACCAGGAAGCCAAATTAGTTGCCCTGAGCCGGCCTTTTGCCGAAGCACTGAAGCAGCATATTCTCGATTTACGTGAGCCCGCTTCAGAGTGCCCGCAAACCACAGATTCTGTACAGCAAACAGCGGTGCTGGCTGACAGCGCAGAGCGTCTGCTAAACCAGCGCAGTCTGGCTGATTTAGTGATCCATGGTATCAGTAATAATCGGATTTGGCTGTTTTTAGGCCTGGCTGCGCCTTTTTATAATCAGGTTGCTGAACACGGGCTCGATCTGCTGTTGCAGGCGGGTATAGATTTACCGGCGTTATTTGATCCGACAGAGCAATCCTGGTTTGTAATTGGCCTGTATGCCTTATCACTGACGATGTTCATCATGTTGTTGTTTACTGTATTCTCGGTGCTGGGATCGGTGTTGACTTTTTATGGCTATACCCTGCATAAAAAGCAGGATAATTATATCCGGCGCAGTGGATTGCTGACCCGGCATGAAGTCAGTATGAGGCTCTCTCGCCTGCAGTGGGTTGCTTTAAAGCGCGATTGGCTGGATATGCTGCTTGGCCGGGTTAATCTGAGCTTGGCGCAAATTAATGGTCAGCAGCAAGTTAACGCTGAGCAGCGAATTATGGTGCCCTCCGTTACGCTGGCAGAAGCGCGGAACCTGCTCAATGATGCCTGTGCGGATAATCATTTAAACCAAATTACATTTAACCGGATCAGCCGGCGTTTTATCTGGCGCTGTGTCTTATTGTACTGGCTGCCCGTTGCCGTGATTATGCCGCTGCTGCTCTGGACACAGCAGCACCTGCTGTTGGCGTGGTTATCGGTGATACCACTGACATTCTGGGCTGTGCTGATTGTTATGCGCTGGTACCGCTACGGTATTGCTCAGGACGAACAGTATTGTTATGTGCGCCGGGGTTACTTCGGAGTCGATTACTACTGTTTCGCTAACTACAAGTTACAGCAGGTTGTGTTTAAGCAAAGCTGGTTAATGCGCCGGGCGGGTTTATGTTCAGTTAAATTGGTGATGGCCTCCGGTGTGCTGGAAATTCCGTTTCTGAATGATATTACCGGCAGAACGTTGCTGGAGCGGGGGCTCTATCAGCTGCAGCGGAGTAAAAAGGCCTGGATGTAAGCCGAACAGTTTTTCTGACTTTCAGCTCAACGGCTTTGTAACTGTAAGTCGGCCAGCGTAATATCGGCGTGACTATGTTTCAGCTGGCTTAACAGCAGTAAGGCACAACTGTAAGCATCGGCAAGGGCATGATGCTGGTTACTTTGCGGAAGTTTATGACGCTGCAGACACTGATGCAGCCGCAGGGCATCTTTTTTCATAACAATGCCCTGTTTTTGCATCCGGTACAATTCGATATTCAGGGTGTCAATAAAACTGAATTTTGCAGCTTTACCAAAAATACGCTGACTGGCCACCGTTAAAAAACGGCAATCAAGCTGGCAGTGATGTGCAACAAAAATATAGCCGGCATAATGTTGCAGCAATTCGGTTAATACCTCTGTCAGGTCGTGTGCCTGGTCAAAATCCTTATCATGCAGGCCGTGAAATGTCGCACTCTGGCCTACACTGACCGGGGCTTGCACCAGATAATGACGGGCTTCATTTAAAATAACTTCATGTTGGCGTATTGGCAGCCACCCCAGGCTGACAATGTGATCCTGTTTTGCATTTAAGCCAGTCATTTCCAAATCAATCACCAGGAACGGACAGTCGGCCGCCCGGGTCGCTGAGCCAGGTAGCGATGTCTGATTAAAAGCCTGCACGATATGGCTAAGCGGGGTGGTTCTATCGGATAGCCATGCCAGCATATTATAAATCCCGGCAGAACCGGTGTTTTAATGATGACTGTGCATCATTAATCACCGTCAGGCTGTCTTTAAGCTGATGCCGCTGCAGACCCGATAAGACATTGGGATCCAGAAGATTGGTAACGTCATGCCCCTGAATTAGATCATGCTGATGTTTGTCCCAGCGGAGCTGGGCCAGCATATCGAAGGCATCAGATAAGTTCTGAGTGTCTTTGCTGTCCATAACACCCCTGTTGGCAAGTTGCATCAGTCGTTGCCGGGTGTTAACGTCACTGATGCCGGCTGATAACGCGTAGACTCTGACAATATCGGTAATTAAACTTATGCCGCGTTTTTTTAAATCCAGGCCTTTTTTCTGCTTGCCATCATGCTCCAGAATAAAATTACGCAAAAAACTGAGCGGCGCAGTACGTTGTAATGCGGTTTGTGCCAGATGATACAAAAATAACGCGTTATCCCGCGTTCTGGCCAGGATATCCTGCTGCAGTGCATTAAACAAACCCCGGCTACCTTCAATCAGCCGCAAATCAAAAAAGATACTCGCTTTTAATAAAGCCTCGGGAGTAGGGCTGGTCACCCACTTACCGAATTGGCCTGACCATCCTTTTAAGCTCAATCTCAGCGCCGGGTTTGAAGCCATGATATTGCCCGGGCACAGGGTAATGCCGCAGCGGGCTAACCCCTGACAGACGAAGTCAGCTAAAGAGGCAAAATAATTTGCCAGTTCGCCGGTTGGCTCTTTTTCAAGCAGCAACGCATTGTCCTGATCCGCATTTAGGCTCTGGTCCATCCTCCCCTGGGAGCCAAACGCCAGCCAGCTGAAGACGCACGGGGCAGCACCGAGCTCAAGCTGCGCTAATGCAATTAACCGTTGAGTCAGGGCATCAGTAATAGTGGTGATAATGTGGCCGGCTTCATGGGCCGGAACCTGCTGTTTACCCAGTGTTATCGCCAGACTGCTGATTTGAGTGGCACATTGCTCCAGGCCATCAATGCTGGTCTGTCGGTGAATTTCACCGATAAGGTACACCGGGTGATCCTGCTGTGAGCGGATAATATCAGTGGCAGTAATCATCGAATAACTTTTTTGTTTATCCAGCACCGGCAAATGATGAATATTGTGCCGACTCATTAGCTGTACCGCTTCAAACAAATAAGCATGTTTATCTATGGTGTGAGGTTTGGCTGTCATGACCTGTTGTACCGGTGTCTGTGCCGGCAGACCGACGGCCAGCACTCTGCTGCGTAAGTCACGGTCAGTAATAATACCTATCAGTTTGTCATCGTGTTCAACCAGCAGCGATGATACCCTTTTTTCAGTCATCAGGCTGGCAGCCTGCTGGACACTTTGTTCACTGTCTATGGCAATCTTCCGGGCATGAACAATATCACTGACTTTGAGGGTAAAGCGTGTGTTTTGTTGTTGTGCTTTATACTGATGCAAACGTCGGCTGAATAAACGCTGAAAAAAAATATCTATATTTTTATATTGATAGCGTAACTGATGAAATGCATCGGCAGTTAACCAATAAACCAGACCGTCTTCTTCACAGACCAGACTGTCATTGTCACTCAGTCCGGTTAATAACAGCTGATAACCGTAGAAGTCACCTTGCTCAAGTTTGGTTAACAGGGTCTGCTGGTCACTGTACAAGGCAAAAATTCCGGTACGAATAATCATCAACCGCGCAGCGCTTAATTGCACCGTTTCACCCTGTTGACAGTAATAAACCGAAATACTGGCGGCCAGCTGACTCAGCTGATCAGGATCAAGCTGGTCAAAGGGGGTGGTCTGTGCTAAAAAATTTGTAACCTCAGCGACTTCCATATTACCTCAGTGGCTTCACCTGCTTTCAGCTCGTTTGACGTTGACACAACGCCACCAATAAAGGGTCATTGTCATCCAGTTTCTGCCAGGCCGGGCTGACAGCCTCACCTGGTGCCGGGATTTGCAAGTTTTCGGTAAAATCTGTTCTGGCCTGCTGTTGGCAATGTACCACCTGTGGCACCCGTTTTGCCGCTAACCGTCGTTCGAATAAGTACAGATCAACCAGCCAGACAGCGTTATTGCGCTGATTAGCAGCGGCATTGCCAATATCTGCAGCAATAAAACGTAATGTCTGCGGGTAAATATAGCTCCAGGGGCGCCAAAATGCCCGCTGTTCAACTGTTCTTATGACGACAACGCCCGCGGGCAAACGTCCTGCCTGATGCTGATACCAGTTATATTCACTTTGCACCTGAAAGCTGAGCATACCCAGGCCGGCAAATACCGGAATAAGCCAGCGCGGTGCTTTTTTTCTGCTGATAAAGCGAATGGCCAGGGCGATACCCGCAGCACCCAGACCGGCAAATATTGTCGCGATTAATTCCCATAACATAGGGTCGTTCCTGCTGATTGGTTCGCTTAAATAAGGCGGGCTTTCAACAGAAAGCCCGCAACGACTATATCATAGTGTATCGGCTAACAGAGCTTAGTGATCTATTGCCTGGCCGGCGCCTCTTGGGAAGCGGACGCTTTCGACCAACTCCTGGATCCGCACCGGCGGTGGTGCAGTCACGGCTGAGACAGCAAAGGCCACAGCAAAGTTAATCATGGCACCCACTGCCCCAAAAGACAGCGGTGAAATACCATAACCTGTGCCACCAAATAACCAGTTTTGCGGGATATTTTCAAAGGTAGCCGTGCCGGGAATAAAGAACCAGCCCAGATACAGGAAAATATACACACAGGTTGAAATTAAACCTGCCAGCATGCCGCTGATTGCGCCAACATTATTCACCCGTTTTGAGAATATCCCCATCATCAGTGCCGGGAATATTGATGCAGCGGCAATACCAAAGGCCAGGGCAACCGTTTGAGCGGCAAAGCCGGGCGGATTCATGCCAAGCCAGGTTGCAACAACAATGGCTACCCCCATTGAAATACGGGCCGCCAGCAGCTCGCCTTTCTCACTGATATCCGGTTTGATAGACCCTTTGATTAAGTCGTGACTGATCGCAGATGAAATAGCCAGCAGCAAACCGGCTGCTGTTGATAACGCTGCAGCCAGACCGCCGGCAGCAATTAAACCAATTACCCAGCCAGGTAAGTTGGCTATCTCCGGGTTTGCCAGCACCAGAATATCATTGTTAACGATCAGCTCATTACCATTCCAGCCGCGTTCAGCCGCAGTATCAGCAAATGCTGGCGTATCGTTATACAACTGAATACGACCATCATTGTTCTTATCGTTATACTGAATTAAGCCAGTGGTTTCCCAGGTTTTCATCCAGTCTGGCCGTTCTGAATACTCAATGGCTTGTGCGGTGGGGCCGTCCGGATAAATGGTGGTCAGCAGGTTTAAGCGCGCCATTGAGGCAACAGCAGGGGCAGTTAAATACAGCAGCGCGATAAATACCAGGGCCCAACCGGCAGACCAGCGGGCATCGGCCACTTTTGGCACGGTGAAAAAGCGGATAATCACATGCGGTAAACCCGCAGTACCGATCATCAGCGACAAGGTAAACAATACCATGTTTAACTTATTGTCGACATCGGCAGTGTAATCGCGAAAACCCAGTTCGCTGACAACCTGATCTAATTTAGCCAGCAATGGCATACCTGACTCTGTATGTTCTGAAAATAAGCCGATCGGTGGCAAAAACGTATCGGTAAGCTGCAGTGAAATAAATACCGCAGGAATAGTGTAAGCGATAATCAAAACCACATACTGCGCCACCTGAGTATAGGTTATTCCTTTCATGCCACCCATTACCGCATACAGAAACACGACGACCGCGGCAATGATCAGCCCCCAGTCGCTACTGACTTCCAGAAAGCGGGAAAATGCGACACCGGCGCCGGTCATCTGGCCGATAACATAGGTAACAGACGCAATAATAAGACACGCCACTGCTACCAGCCGGGCTCCGGTGCTGTAGAAACGATCTCCGATAAAATCGGGTACCGTAAATTTACCGAATTTACGCAGATAGGGTGCCAGTAGCATCGCCAGCAGCACATAGCCACCGGTCCAGCCCATTAAAAAGGTGGAATTAGCATAACCACCGGCAGCAATTAAGCCGGCCATTGAAATAAAAGAGGCTGCTGACATCCAGTCGGCAGCCGTTGCCATACCATTCATCACCGGGTTAACACCGCCGCCTGCAACATAAAACTCTTTCGTGCTGCCGGCCCGCGCCCAGATAGCGATTGCGATATAGAGGGCGAAGGAGCCGCCGACAAATATCAGGTTTATTGCAAATTGACTCATCCTGCTTACTCCTCGTCTACGCCAAATTCCTTATCGAGCTTGTTCATTCTCCAGGCATAGAAGAAGATCAACGCGATAAACGTTAGAATTGAACCCTGTTGCGCAAACCAGAAACCCAGGTCTGTGCCTCCCACCGGTATGCCTGCCAGCCAGGGCCGTAGTAAAATGCCAAAGCCATAGGACACCAGCGCCCATATCACCAAGCAGCCGACGATCAAGCGAAGGTTCGCTTGCCAGTAGGCCCTGGCGTTGTTTGTATGGTCCGCCATCATATTTCTCCTTTAGTTATTTTTATCGAGCCTTGTTAATCTAGCAGTAGTTACCGCAGGCGCCAGCCCGACTTTAGTCGAAGAACAGGGTGCAAAGATTGACAGCGGACAATGTGCAGCTCAAAGTATTGCCATGCAGATAGCAGGAGAAAGCAGTGACGGCATGGACTGTTGCCTTATTGGCGCTGATTTACGTTGGAGGATTGTTCTGGATTGCCAACTGGGGCGAACGCCATGCCGACGACCGGCTTATCCGAAAGTATGGTGGGTTGATATATAGTCTGGCGCTGGCGGTGTACTGCACCTCCTGGACTTACTATGGTGCAGTAGGCACCGCTGTCACCCTTGGCTGGGATTACATTCCGATTTACCTTGGGCCAATATTGCTGTTTCTTTTTGGCCAGCCATTTTTATTTAAGCTGCTTTATGTTTCTAAAAAACAAAATGTCACGTCAGTCGCCGACTTTATTTCCGCAAGGTATGGTAAGCGTAAAAACATTGCGATGTTCTCGGCCATAATCTGTCTTATTGTGGTTGTCCCCTATATATCACTGCAGTTAAAAGCCGTTGCCAGTTCTTATCAGGTGCTGCTGGGCGGAGATTTCTCTGATATCAGCGGTAACTGGTATCAGGACAGTGCCTTACTCAGTGCCATTGCGATGGCGTTTTTTGCCATTTTATTTGGCACCCGGAAGCTGCATTTAACTGAGCAAAACCGTGGCATTATGGTGGCAATAGCCTTTGAATCTGTCGTTAAACTGTTTGCCTTACTTACCCTGGCTATTGCGGTTTATGTTTTTATTCTGGATAAAGATCAACATGTTTTAAGCACGTTTGCTGCTCACGCCAGCAAGCAGCAGGCCAATTACAGTACGTCTGGCATGGTGGAGTTTGTCACTAAAACCCTGCTGGCTATGGCAGCGGTATTTTTATTACCCCGGCAGTTTCACGTCGCTTTTGTCGAAAATGTGTCACATCACCACTTGCGGCAGGCCAGACGCTGGTTCTCAGGTTATCTGCTACTGGTCACACTGGTGGTGGTGCCGCTTGCAGTAGCAGGCATGCAGATGTTTCCCACCATGCTGGCGCAAGCCGATAGCTTTGTCTTACTTATTCCCGCCCAGTCAGGCTGGAGCAGTTTAAGTGTGCTGGTATTTATTGGGGGATTTTCTGCAGCAACCTCCATGATAATCATTGCCACACTGGCGTTAAGTACTATGATCAGTAACGATGTAGTGATGCCAAGCCTGCTGCAGTCGAACCGGTACAAAAGTATGCCCCACGATTACAGTTTACTGATCCTGCTGGTACGTCGGGCCATGATAATGCTGGTAATGGGATCGTCCTATTTTTACTATCAGATTTTCGCCCGCAATTATGAGCTGGCCGAAACCGGCCTGCTGGCTTTTGCCCTGGCTATTCAACTGGCACCGGCGGTGCTCGGTGGGCTGTACTGGCGCCGTGGCAACGCCTGGGGGGTATATGCCGGCTTAAGTCTGGGCCTGGTGCTATGGTTTTATACCCTGATGTTGCCGCAACTGGTCAATGCCGGGGTGATTAACAGCGATATAATGCAACAGGGTTTGCTGGGTATATCCTGGCTTTCTCCTACCGGTATGTTTGGCATCGTCCTCGATAGCCTCAGTCATGGGGTGTTGCTATCGCTTGGCTTTAATATTCTGGCTTATATTATCGTTTCAATGCTTAGCAATGTTAACTTGCAGGATCGTTTGCAAGCGGTGGCTTTTGTTAAGCCCAACCTGCCGGTAGACCATCAGGATACGCCTGCCCGCCGGATCCGTATTCATAATGCCGATTTAAAAATATTACTGGAGCGGTTTGTTGGTAGCAGCCGGGCAATCGAATGCCTGGCAGAATTTGGCCGTAAACATAAAATCAGCCTGCAACTGGATGATTTGCCAAGCGTCGGTCTGGTCGAGCATGTTGAACGTGAACTGGCCGGGGTGATTGGTGCCTCGTCGGCCTCTGCTATGGTTAATGCTGTACTGGAAGGTCGCCAGCTCGGGTTTGAGGATGTGGTCACCCTGTTTGATGATACTACTCAGGCTATTCAGTTTTCCCGCAAAATTTTGTTTTCAACGCTGGAGCATTTAAGCCAGGGCGTCAGCGTGGTTGACCGGGAGCTGAAACTGGTTGCCTGGAACCGGGCCTACCTTGAGATGTTCAGCTACCCTGAGGGCATGGTAAGGGTTGGCCGGCCTGTGGCAGATATTGTCAGACTAAATGCCGAGCGGGGGCTTTGCGGGCCGGGTGATCCGGACGAGCACGTGGAAAAACGCATTGCCCATATGCAAAAAGGCACCGCGCATGTATTCCAGCGGGTAAGGCCTGATGGCCGGGTAATAGAAATGCGCGGCAATCCTATTCCAGGTGGCGGCTTTGTAACCAGTTTCACCGATATTTCTGAGCATGTGAAAGCAGTGCAGGCGTTGGCTGAAGCGAAACAGCATCTGGAAGCGCGGGTGCAGGAACGAACCCAGACGATCTCAGATATCAACCATGAGTTGCTGGCAGAAGTTGGCAGACGCCGCGAGACAGAGCAACAATTGTTACAGGCAAAGGCTGAAGCTGAAGCGGCTAATGCTTCGAAAACCCGTTTTCTGGCGCTGGCCAGCCACGATATCCTGCAGCCCTTAAACGCGGCCAGATTGTTTACGGCAGCACTGGCCGGCACCAATGAAAAACAGCAACAACTTGCTATTCTGAGCCAGCTCGATAATTCGTTAAAAGCGTCGGAAGAGCTGATATCAACCTTGCTGGAAATTGCCAAACTGGATGATGGAAAGTTGCAGCCTGATGTGCAACCGGTTGCATTGCAGGAGCTGCTGAGCCAGCTGGCTGATGAATACCGGCTGGTTGCCAGCCAGAAAGGTTTACAACTGAAAGTCCGGCTCAGCGAATACCAGGTGTTAACTGATTCAACTTATTTGCGGCGAATTTTGCAAAATCTGCTGTCAAATGCAATTAAATATACGGTAAAGGGGCGTATTTTGCTGGGATGCAGAAGACGCGGCGAACAGCTGACTATCCAGGTTTGGGATACCGGCCCCGGCATTTCTGCTTATGATTTGGAGCGGATCTTTGAAGATTTTTACCGGATAGACGCCACGGCAAAAGGGCAGCAGGGGGTGGGTCTGGGCTTGGGCGTGGTGCACCGCATGGCAAAATTATTGGGCCATTCGCTTCAGGTGCGTTCCTGGCCGGGGCAGGGCAGCTTATTCAGCATTACCTTGCCCCTGGCGTCACGGCAGCAACGCACTTTGTTACCGCTACCCGGCCAGCAGGTGCAACGTCCGCTGCCCGGACTGACAGTGGTATGTATCGATGATGATGCCGCTAATCTGGCAGCGTTAAAGGTACTGCTGGAGCAGTGGCAAATCGCCGAGGTAAATTGTTTTTATGACGAGCAGGCGCTGCTCAGTTACGCCCGCCAGGCAGCCGCGCCGGATGTGATGTTAATTGATTATCAGCTGGGGCAGCATACCAATGGCCTGGCGCTGTATCAGCAGATAAAATCGTTATGGGGAGATGTCGGTGGTATTCTGGTGTCGGCGGCACCCCAGGCAGATTTAGCTGCCCGGGCTAAAGCAGCAGGCTTAATGTATCTGGCTAAACCGATTAAACCCGGCGCCCTCAGAGCCAGCCTGAATCATTTTAAAATGCTTAAACGCACTAAGCAGCTGGCAGACAGTGACTAGCCGGTAATGTCTTAGTTTCAGCTGGTTACTGCCGCGGTTGCAGCAGGTCAGTGTTGTTGAGCCAGTGCCCGATCTACCGGCGGCTCTAACGTCAGGCGTTGTGCCTGTATTACCACCTGGGTTCGGTTAGTACAGCCGAGCTTGCGGAAAATCGCCGTTATATGGGCTTTGACCGTGGCCTCTGAAATATGCAGGTCGTAGGCAATTTGCTTGTTCAACCAGCCTTCGGTTAAATAATACAATACTTTATATTGCTGCTGAGTAAGCTGAGCCACTTTGGCAGCTAAATCTAAATCCTCGCCGGCACCTTGCTCCTGAAAAACGGATTTTTGTAAATTCGCCGGTACCCAGAGTTCACCTGCTAACACGGCATTTAAGGCAGTGCTGATATCCAGCGGATTAGCTGACTTAGGGATATAAGCTGACGCACCAAAGGCAATAACCCGCCGGATAACATCCAGGTCTTCACTGGCAGATATTACCACTATCGGCAGGCTCGGGTAATTTTTGCGCAATTGAATCAGGCCCAGAAAACCACAGTTGCCGGGCATATGTAAATCCAGTAACAGCAAATCAGTGTCAGGATGTTGCTCCAATGCAGTGCAGGTGGTATCAAAACTGTCTGTTTCGATCGTCGCCTTCGTGACAAAGGTACTGCTTATCGCATTAATCAGGGCATTGCGAAATAACGGGTGGTCGTCAGCAACAATAAGCTTTGCCATATAAATCCTCCGGTAAGCTCCAGAATTGTAATTATTATAAAGGCCGCAATAGCGGCCTTTTTTGCTGCAACTGGAACAACGCAAACTTACGTTGCTTTTGCCTTACTTACGATTTAAACGGTTATTTACTAAAATTTCAACTACTGACGGATCAGCAAGGGTAGAAATATCACCTAACTGGTCATGTTCGTTCGCGGCAATTTTACGCAGTATCCGACGCATTATCTTGCCCGAGCGGGTTTTTGGTAAGCCTGCAGGCGCCCACTGCACTAAATCCGGTGTCGCAATCGGAGAGATTTCTTCCCGCACCCAGGCCCGGATAGCCTTAGTCAGTTCATCGCTGGGTTCGACACCCACCCGCGGCGTGACATAAACATAAATTCCCTGGCCTTTAATATCGTGCGGATAGCCAACCACGGCAGCTTCAGCGATAGCATCGTGGGCGACCAGGCAGCTTTCAATTTCAGCGGTTCCGAGCCGGTGACCGGAAATATTCAGCACATCATCCACCCGGCCGGTCAGCCAGTAATAACCATCTTCATCACGCCTTGCCCCATCGCCGGTAAAATACATGCCAGCATAGGTACTGAAATAGGTTTGTTCAAAGCGGTCATGATCACCGTATAAGGTGCGCATTTGCCCCGGCCAGCTATCAAGGATCACCAGGTTACCGGCGGCGACGCCATCAAGTTGTTTGCCTTCATTATCGACAATCGCGGGCTTTACACCAAAAAAAGGCCGGGTAGCTGATCCGGGTTTTAATGCCGTTGCTCCGGGCAGCGGCGTGATAAGAATGCCACCGGTTTCGGTTTGCCACCAGGTATCGACAATAGGACACTGGCCGGAGCCGATTTTTTCGTAATACCAGTTCCACGCTTCCGGATTGATTGGCTCGCCAACGCTACCGAGAATTTTCAGTGAGCTTAAATCAGCACCGGCTACCGGCGTATCCCCATGGGCCATCAGGGCACGGATGGCGGTAGGGGCAGTGTACAGAATATTCACTTTATACTTGTCAACAATCTGGGCAATACGTTTTACACTCGGATAAGTTGGCACGCCCTCAAACATCACGCTGCTGGCACCATTAGCCAGCGGACCATAAATAATATAGCTATGACCGGTGACCCAGCCTACGTCGGCGGCACACCAGTAAATATCACCATCGTGATAATCAAACACATACTGATGGGTCATCGCGGCATATACCAGATAACCGCCGGTCGTGTGCAGCACACCTTTAGGTTTGCCGGTTGAACCTGAGGTATACAGAATAAATAACGGATCTTCTGCATTCATCGGCTCTGGTTCACAGCGTTTACTTTGACTCGCAACCAGCTCGTGGTACCAGACATCACGACCGGGATGAAAATCAACATTTTTGCCCACATGCTTCACGACAATAACATGTTGCACCGGACTTTTTTCACCCAGATGGCCAAGTGCGGCATCGGTATTATCTTTCAGCTGGGTTGTTCTGTTACCGCGCAGGGCCTGATCCGACGTTATTACCAATTTGGAATCACAGTCGACGATTCTGCTGCCCAGAGCATCGGGCGAAAATCCGGCAAATACCACTGAGTGGACAGCGCCGATGCGGGCACAAGCCAGCAGAGCAACCGCGGCTTCAGGGATCATCGGCAGATATATTGTTACCCGATCACCCTTTTTAATGCCCAGTGATTTCATACCGTTGGCCAGGGCACATACCTGATCATACAGTTGCTGATAGGTCACTGTTTTCTGAACACCCGGCTCATCACCTTCCCAGTAAAATGCCACCTGATCAGCGCGGCTCGCCAGGTGACGGTCAAGGCAGTTATAACTGGCGTTAAGGGTGCCATCACTGTACCAGTTGACTTTAACCTTACCTAATTCAAAGCTGGTGTCTTTGATTTTGCTGTATGGCGTGATCCAGTCAAGTCGCTTACCCTGCTCAGCCCAGAATTTTTCAGGTTGTTCGACCGACTGACGGTACATCTGCTGATAAATATCATCTGTGATATGTGTTCTGGCTTTGGCCGTTGCACTCACCGGATAAAGGCCTGGATGTGACATAGTTTCCCCTGTGGATCTGCAATATAGAGTTATTTAAAACAGGTTACTTTCTAACGAATTGAGACGGCCAATGAAATTAGACCATAGTCTAGCTAAGCTTTCGGATTAGCGCTAACTGCGACTAAAGGCTAATTGCGAACTTAATGACTGTCACCCAAAGTTGTATCGTCAAAATCCAGATAATGCAAACCAGATGTTATTACAATAATAAAGATGGAGAACTTCAGATGAGACAGAAAAAGACCTTAAGCGTCCTGAGCGGTGCAATAGCACTGGCGTTGTCAGCGGCCAGCGTACAGGCAAATGGCTTTAATATTGGTGACACTGATGTGACTTTCGGCGGTTACGTTAAACTTGACGCAATGTACACTGACAGTTCTGATGGTCAGATAGCCACGGGTATTGGCAGAGACTTTTATATTCCCAGTCTGACACCGGTAGGCGGTGCTGATGAGGGCGGAACTTTTGATTTCCATGCCCGCCAGTCCCGCTTCTTTTTTAAGACTAATACTAAACTTGATAATGGTAAAACCCTTGGTGGCCATATTGAACTAGATTTTATGGCGACATCAGGCGGGGATGAGCGGATCACCAACAGTTATTCACCACGGTTACGTCAAGCCTTTATCACTTACGATGGCTGGTTGTTTGGCCAGACCTGGTCAACCTTTATGGATTTGAACGCCTTGCCGGATACGCTGGATTTTATCGGTAATACCGATGCCATGCCGTTTGTCCGCCAGGCCCAAATTCGCTATACCAGTGGCAACTTTCAGATTGCTATCGAAAACCCGGAAACTACAGTGACTCCTTTTGGCGGTGGTGCCCGGATCACTACAGATGATAATGCCACACCGGATCTGGTGTTTAAATATGCTCAGAAAACGCAGTGGGGTAGCTGGTCAGTCTCTGCGCTGGTGCGCCAGCTTGCTTATGAAACGGCCACCATTGACACCACTACTTCTGCGTTTGGTTTAAGTGCGACTGCCAAAATTATGCTGGCCAATAACAACGATATCAGAATGACAGCAACAACAGGCTCCGGTGTGGGCCGCTATATCGGTTTAAACACGGCCAATGGCGGGGTGCTGGATGCCAATAATGAACTTGAAGCTATCGATTCAAGTGCGTTTGCTATTGCATATCGCCACAACTGGAACAGTCAGTGGCGCAGTAACCTGGTTTATTCCGTATTAAGTGTTGATAATGATCTCGGTTTAACCGGTGCCGGCGTGACTAAAACCACCAGTAGCTGGACCACCAACCTGATATATCAGGCAGCAAAAAAACTGATGTTTGGTGTTGAGTATAAACTGGCTAACAGGGAAGCAGAGTCGGGGCTCGATGGCGATATGCACCGCTTACAATTCAGCGCCAAATACGATTTTTAAATAAAAGAAACCAGCATTATGCTGGTTTCTATACTAAGGCTCAATGTTAAATAAGCCCCCGGAGCGGGGGCTTATTTTATTCTGCTTTTTCTGGCTTAGTCATCGGTGCGCTGGCTGCTTGTCTGGCAAACGCTGAACCGGCGGGCCGGCTCGAGCTGCTGACAGCCGGGCGCTCAGCAGCAGGGGCTGCAACCGGTTCATTCTGCTGAGCAGACTCAACCGTCGCCGTCTCTGGTTTAGCCATATCTGCCACGACCATATTACCAAACCGACTGGCGGGTTTGGCTGGCGCGGCAGCGCTGCTTACCGGTTTCGGTTCTGCCTTCGGCGTTACCGGCTGTGCAGCGGGTTTAACCGCTTTCTCTGTTGCTGCAGTCTCAGCGGGTGCGGCAGCTTCAACAACTTCTGCTGGTGCCAGGTTCAGCTCTGACTGCTCAGGTGCCTTGGTTTGTTCCTGTGCTACCGGTGCAGCCGCCTCAGCGGCTTCTGCACTGCTTGCGGTTTCCGCCGTTTTGCGTTTGGCACGGGGACGACCCGGTTTCGCTTTTGGCTTGGCAGGCGTGGCTGTGCTGTCGTTGTTTTTAGCAACGGCAGACGTTGCGTCATTCGACTGCTCAGTTAAGTCAGCGGATCCGGCGTCTGCATCCGGCGCGGGTGTTGTGGCTTGTACTGTGACTTCAGGCTTCTCGCTGATTGTCGTTTCAGTGCTATCCTCGTCCGGCTTTGCATCGTCACCGGCTGTTGCAGTATCACTGGCACTCTGGGCCAAAGATGCTTCAGCGGCGTCTTCCTGCTGGTCCTTTTTACGTTTCTGACCAGCTGCCCTTAAATGACGCGGAGAACGTCGGCTGCGGCTGCGAGGTTCAGAGGTGTCTTCTGCCTGCTCGCTGTCAGCCTTATCCTCCGTCGCACTCTGGCCTTGCGGCTGCTGAGGCGTTACGCCGCTATCTGGCGTTTCCGCTTGCTTATTATCTGACCGGGCCTGGTCAATTTCTGGGCTTTCTGACGCTGGATTTGCTGAGTGTTCTGCGACGGGCGTCACCGCAGCGCCCAGCATTTTCTCTTCAGATTGTGCAGCCAGAATCTGTTGGTCTGCCGTCGATTGTTCCGCTGCCGGCGAATCTTTTGCCGCAGCGGCATTATCTACAGGCTGACTCAGGCGCACAGATTTACGCATATTGCGCCGCTGCCGCCGCTCTGCGGCAACACTGCGCTCTTTAGGCTCATCAGCAGATTCAGTAACGGAAGTGTCTGCTACCCGTTCAGCTTGCGGTTTGCGGCTGTCCTGCTGACGACTGCGATCCTGTGCCGGGCGGGCAGGCCGCTCCTGTTTTGCTGGTGCATTACTAACACTGTTGCTGGTATCGTCTTTATCTGCAGCACGCTCTGTCTGGTCAGGACGACGGCGCTTATTATTGCGCCGGCGATTGTTGTCATTCTTTCCTTCCGGGCGGCTACTATCACGTGCTGCATCCCCTCTGCTGCGGCTGTCATCCCGGCTGGGCTTAAGCTGCTCTTTGTGCGCAGTATGCTGGCTGCTTGGGGTTTTGCTGTGTTCAGTTTTTGGTTCGCTACCGGTAATTAACCCTTTGAACCATTTACTTAGCTTACTGAATAAATCAGGCCCGGCAGCGGCAACCGGTGCAGCTGCTCCCACTGCCGGAGCAGAGCGGGCCGGGGCTGACTGGGCGATATTAATAGCCGATACTGCCGGTTTTTCTTTTATCACTTCCACCGCTGGCTGGTACGGTTTACTGATCACCTCTGGTGCCTTCACCATGTTGTAGCTGACATCATCCAGTTCTTCATCTATCCGGATGCGGCTCACTTCATAGTGTGGAGTTTCCAGATGTTCATTAGGAATAACAAATATCTGGATGCCATTGCGTTTTTCAATGCGCCGTACCGACTCCCGTTTTTCGTTCATCAGGTAGGTTGCTACTGAAATAGGCACCTGCGCATGGATCTGGCTGGTGTTATCTTTAATGGCCTCTTCTTCAATAAGCCGCAGAATAGATAACGCAGAGCTTTCGGTACCCCGGATGGTACCGCGGCCATGACAGCGCGGGCAGACATGACCGGCAGATTCTCCCAGTGACGGGCGCAACCGTTGCCGTGACATCTCCAACAGACCAAAGCGGGAAATCCGGCCAATTTGCACCCGGGCACGGTCGTGCTTAACGGCATCTTTTAACCGGTTTTCAACTTCCCGCTGGTGCCGAACCGGGGTCATATCGATAAAATCGATAACAATCAAGCCGCCCAAATCGCGTAAACGAAGCTGACGGGCTATTTCATCAGCCGCTTCGAGGTTGGTATTAAAAGCGGTTTCTTCAATATCGCCGCCTTTGGTGGCCTTTGACGAGTTAATATCTATCGCAGTAAGTGCTTCGGTTCCATCAATAACAATGGAGCCGCCTGAGGGCAAGCGCACTTCCCGGCGGAATGCCGTTTCAATCTGGGTTTCAATCTGGTAATGCATAAACAACGGTACTTCGCCGTCATACATTTTTACCCGGTGGGCAAAGTCAGGCCGGAACTGTTGAATATAGACTTTGGCTTCTTCAAAAATTTTCGGGTTATCAATCAGAATTTCGCCAACATCGCGGCGCAGGTAATCGCGGATGGCGCGAAATACCACGTTGCTTTCCTGATGAATTAAAAACGGCGACGGCCGTTTTGCGGCTTCTTCAGTAATGGCAGACCAGTGCTTAAGCAGGGCTTTTAAATCGTAGTCCAGTTCTTCATAAGATTTACCGACACCGGCGGTACGAACTATCAGTCCCATGCCATCCGGCATATCTAACTGCCCCAGTGAGTCTTTCAGATCCTGACGCTCATCGCCTTCTATGCGGCGGGAAATACCACCAGCCCGCGGGTTATTCGGCATTAGCACCAGGTAAGAGCCGGCCAGACTAATAAAGGTCGTTAACGCCGCGCCTTTCTGGCCACGTTCTTCCTTATCAATCTGAATAATCACTTCCTGACCTTCTTTAACGACCTCTTTAATATTGGGTCGGCCATCGAAGCTGTAACCTTTCGGGAAATATTCGCGGGAAATTTCTTTCAGTGGTAAAAAACCATGACGATCGGCACCATAATCAACAAATGCCGCTTCCAAACTGGGTTCAACCCGGGTGATTTTACCTTTATAAATATTCGCTTTTTTCTGTTCATGACCCGGGCTTTCTATATCCAGATCGTAAAGTTTTTGGCCATCGACCAAAGCAACGCGGATTTCTTCTTCCTGCGTTGCATTAATTAGCATTCTTTTCATTGTTGGGTGACTCATTTATGCAGCCACAACGCAACCTTACCGGGCACCTGGGTGTTCAGATGTTATCAGGCATCAAAAATGCAATCTCCCGACTGGGATACCTGAGGGAACCAAATTGTCACTATTTACAGTATAGTCAGCTGTTTTCGTTTGAATCTGAAACACACCGCCGTTTGGGCGTTGCGTTATAGCAAATTATTCTTGTTGCTCAGGTTACCGGAAACTGTGTTTTGCCGTTGTTGGTAACAGATTACGCAACATTACCTCAGGCAAAAGGCGTTATTTAAACGCCGGGGCTATAAAAAACGTTGGTTTTCACCACGATTTCGGTATGATCACATCCCCTGACGGTGCCGCACAATTTCTCTTATGTCACCTTAAGCGCCCTAATTGCCACATTTTGGCATAATTAGCCGGGTGATTATCCCACTAATGTGCATCGGATAGCAACTTAAAAGTAATTTTAGCAGAGTATTTAAAGCACATGACGGATGAAATCAAATTGCCGATACAACTGATTGAAATAGAAGATGATTTTATCGGTCAGCGAATAGACAATTTTTTGCTTGCACGGCTGCGGGGTGTACCAAAAAGTGTTATTTACCGTGTTTTGCGAAAAGGCGAGGTACGAGTTAATAAAAAGCGGGTCAAACCTGAGTACAAGCTGCAGTCTGCTGATGTTGTCCGGGTGCCGCCATTAACGGTTGCCGCTGAGCCGGATCGGATATCCGTTAAGTTCAGTCTGGTCAGTGAGCTGGAAAGCCATATTCTGTTTGAAGATAACGACCTGATTGTCCTGAATAAACCCTCTGGTATGGCGGTTCATGGTGGTAGCGGTCTGCAGTTCGGCGTGATTGAGGCGATGCGGGCGCTGCGGCCTCAGGCCAAAATGCTGGAGCTGGTGCACCGGCTGGACCGTGACACATCCGGCTGCTTACTGATCGCTAAAAAACGCTCAGTGCTGACGCATTTGCATGCTCAGCTGCGGGATAAAACGGTTGAAAAGAAATACTGGGCACTGGTCAGTGGTGACTGGGACAATAAGGTTCGTAAAGTGACTGATGCACTGCG
>NZ_JAWVZF010000031.1:0-22095 GCF_033722355.1 Arsukibacterium sp.
TAGCGGCCCGCCAGTACCGTCATACTGTCATCGTCGTACGGAAAGTGTTCAGCCAGTAACACAGCACCCAAATCACTCAGGTATAAACCTGTCGATTCCAGAGGTTCAATAAAGCCACCTGACAAGCCAATGGCTACACAATTACCGTACCAGTTCCCCTGACGCCGACCGACCTTAAAATCAACGAATCTGGCAGTAAGATGCTCTGTGCCGGGTCCCTGATAAGCCCGCATTTCCTGTTCTGCCTGCTCTTTACTGATAAACTGACTGGAATGGACGTAACCCACTGAGCGTTGATTCTGCATCGGGATATCCCAAATCCAGCCTGCAGATAAGGCAGTGGCCGTGGTATAAGGCCTTACCATACCCGGGTAGAACTTATCATAGGGCAGATGCATGGTCACAGCCCGGTCACATAGCAACCATTGTGAGCAGTCTTCAAAGCCGACAGCCATTTTCTCTTCAATCAGTTTGGCTTTAAAACCAGTACAGTCTACAAACAAATCTGCCGTTATCCGCTGCTGCCGATCGGTGGTCACGGCGACAATTTTATCACTCCCCTGCATTTCAACGTCAGCTAAATTCGCCAGGGTATGAGTAACCCCCCGCGCAGTAGAGAAATCCCGCAGATAATCAGCAAATTTCTGAGCATTCATATGGTAAGCGTAATTTAACCGCGAGCCCATATCCCACTTGCCCAGCATCAGCGGCGCTAAACCCATTTCACAGATAATGGGTTGCGCTGAGCATGTTTCCATAAAAGGTATGCTGCGATCGCTTTTAAGCCACTCGCTGCCAGCACGGTCAATAGGCTGCACCCGCATACTGGTAAAGGGGTGATGGTAAAAGCTATTATCGTTGTTGACCCAGTTACAATACTTTATTGATTGTTTAAAGGTCGCGTCAGTCGCCTGCATAAACTCACGCTCATCAACCCCGACAACGGCAAGTAAATGGCGCATCGACGGAATTGTTGCCTCCCCTACCGAAATTCTCGGGATATCGGGCGACTCGAGTAATTCAATTTGTACATTCTGCTCTGTGCCCTGTTTATTCAGTGCACCATTTAAATAGGCAGCCGTCATCCAGCCGGCCGAACCGCCACCGACAATCAGTACCTTACGTTGTTGCATATTAAGCTCCACCCTCTAAGCTACGTCGCTTTATGTTGTTAAAAATAACCCAGTAACCGGCGTAAGCCGGGCGCGGCATATTCAACCAGTTGCTTTTGCATATCGGGTAATACGGCGGGTAACTCCACTTTCTGTCCTGCCAGGTTTTCACGGTAGGTACCACTTTGCTCTTTATCAGCACCGGCTAACACCCGCTCCCGCCAGTCGGCAGGAAGCTGGGGTAAACCAAGCGGTTGCAGCAGATCAGTAAAGAACACTTCTGCTTGCGGCGTATCGAGTTTTTTAAGGTGGCTAATCACATCTTCAAAACGCACCAGCTTACAGCCCGTGCCCAGCCAGGCAACGGCATTATGGGTATAAATTTCATTTAAGGTCGGCGCTTTCTGATAAATGCCGAAAATCATCATATTCAGCATTTGTTCGACTGATACCTTGCCCCCTTTTAAATGATCCATTGCCCCCTGAAAAGTGTCAGACAGAAAAAAGCGGGCGCGGGCCAGCACCCAGTCGTAAGGATCGCGCACTATGACTAACTGCCGGACATGTTTAAGAGCAATGGCTGAGCTGTCAGAAAATAATAAGTGGCCCCAGCTAAGTTTTGGCTGTTCGGCACTGAATGCCGCCAGATGCTGCTGCAAAATCGGGATCTGAATAAATTGCTGATCATACTGCTGAGCGACTGGTACAAACATTCTGAAAATATTTTTCAGCAAATGGGTACCACATTTTGGTACCGAGTTAAGGAAAACCGGCTGCCTGAGTTCAGCCTGCTGATAATTGCCATTAATAGCATTTAAAGTATCAGGTTTAGCGCGGATAGTTGGCATAGCACTCTCTTATTTTAATTTTTAATGATTCGGTAACTGCATCGCGTCAGCGTAAAACAACCGCTATGACTGAGCTAGGGTTTTACCGCGTTTTTAGCTCTGGTGTAAATAAAAATGCCGACTTACGCCGGCATTTTTTTATTATGTCGAATCAGGCTTAAAACGAGTAGGTTGCGTTTAAGAACAGACGACGTCCTAACCAGTCATACTGGCTATAGAATGCCGATGTGCCCAGGCGGGTCACACCACCAATGGCGCTCACTTTTGGTGGCTCTTTATCAAACGCATTGGCCACACCAAAGGTGACGTCAATACCAGCATCGCTGAAGTCTTTGGTTACCGAGAAGGCGTGATAAATCACGGCATCAGAGTGTAATACCAATTTAACTTCATCACCACGATAGAAACCGGTATCACGGTACTCGCCCTGACCATACCGGGTATAGTTTGATACTTCACCGGTGTAGCGGGCAGTCCAGTTAAAGGTCCAGTCTTCATAATCCAGTTCAACCATCAGGTTACCAACATCTCTTGGCCGGCCAAACTCACCGGTCCGATCAATCGGTTCACTGGTGGCAAATAGCTGCTGTGACGCTTCTAACTGCCGCGTATGCTGATAAGTGGCTCTGAACTGACCTATTGGTGTATCTTTGGTATAACCTATCTGCATATCGATACCACGGTTAACCTGGGTTGCGATATTCAGATAACCACCCCGCACATTGGTGATCCGTAAGTCGGTCGGGTCACGGTCAAACTGGGTACACAAAGGTTCGGTGCTGAAGGTTTCAGATACATAGCAGTTGCCGACAATCTGACCGGCACTTAAGTTAGTTACTTCACCGGTTATCTCAATATTAAAATAGTCAATTGAGGCACTGAACTCGGTAAATTCCGGCAGCCAGACTAAACCAATGGTTTTAGCAACAGATGTTTCCGCTTCCAGCTGACCTGCACCACCACCGGTGGTAACGGTAGCAGAAATAGCACCACCGCCAAAGTCAGCCGGGATACCATCTGCCGCGCAGTTATTTGCCACTATTTCACTGGTTGTACCGGCTTCCAGCCCATCACCCCAGTTAATACAAGGGTCAATCGCCCGCTGGCCAACAAAGCTGGTTTGATTATTCAGGTACAATTCGAACAATGCCGGTGAGCGGAACGAGGTACCCCGTGATGCGCGTAACCGGAAACCCTGACCGATTTGCCAGTTTGCACCCACTTTATAAGTGTAGTCACTACCATAGGAAGAGACGTCGGTATAACGACCTGAAATATTAAAATCCAGTGCCTCGGCAAACGGCATATCACGCAGGAACGGAATTTGTAACTCGGTAAACACCGCTCTGGTATTATGCTTACCTTCGGTAATACCAGCAGAGGTCTGGCCCCAGGTATTGGCACGAAGGGTTTCCTGACCTGGCGTATCTTCAATTGAATCACGCTGGTAACTTGCACCGACTACCACGCCGATAGGACCTGCCGGCAACTCAAATAAATCACCGGTAATATAACCTTCCAGTGACTGTTGCTTATATACGGTATTACCGGTTTGCTCACCAAACAGGAAGTCCCGCACTTCACCAGTGATATTACCCGCCAGGAACTGCGGATCTAACCACGGCACATCAATACAAGGTACACCGCGGATAGGAGTCACTTCGCCAACACAAGAGCCTGAAGCAAAGTTATAAGGTGATATCGCATCTTCATAAATCAGCTTTGACTGGTACTCACCGTCGCTGTGGCTGTCCTGATATGCAATATCCCAGAACCAGTTTCCGAAGTCACCGTTTAAGCCCAGTACAAACCGCCGGTAATCCACGGTAATTTTGTCACCTGAATGGTCGGTAATTGCAGTGGGGCTTAGCCACTGGGCGCCGGTCCAGCCTTCGCTTAACGGATCGCCAGCGAAAAAGTCTTCGTTATATTTGTAGCTCCAGAACTGACGGTAACCATTAGTTGTCGTCGTCCGGCGGTTTAATAATGCCTCGCCATATAACATAACGCTATCGCTTAGCTCATAATCACCCTGGGCGTAAGCGGTAATCAGTTCGTTTTCCGGGATCAGGGTTTCACGGTCCTGGAATGGATGATCAGCGTTAGCAACGGCGTCAGAAGCCCGGTCATAGGCAACCGGGAACCAGCCTGGCGGCGTAACCATAAAATCAGGGTTGCTTGGATCGGTGGCAAAACCAGGAATATAATTTGCTAAGTCACCATCATAATCGTACTGCGCCTTGGCACCAGGAGGCACGTTGCCACCAGCACCCTGGTAATCGTAGATCCAGATATGGCCCCATAACAAATCATTACAATGATAATTGCCGGTGCGAGGGTCGATTGGATCTGCCCGCTCACCAGTTGCCGGATCGAAATAATAACGCTCAGCACAGTTAAAGAAACTGCGTTGGCCCTGGGCTAACTCTTGCTGCTTCTTATAGTCACCCACAACCCGGAACGAGCCGCGGCCAAAGGTTCTGCCGTAAGTTGCATTTAACTGATAGTTCTCACCACCACTTTCTGTAGGTTGGGAAGTGTTAAAGTTAACTGAGCTTTCATCACCTTTTTTGGTAATAATATTAATAACACCGGCAACGGCGTCCGAACCATATAAAGAAGATGCACCATCTTTTAAGATTTCAATCCGGTCAATAGCTGACAACGGCAGCACGTTAGGATCAAACGACGACACCTGACCACGGGTACCGGCAGGGCCTGCCCGGCGACCATTTAATAAAATCAGCGTCCGGTTGGCTCCCAAGCCGCGCAATGAAATATTTTCTGAACCGGTACCGCCTTCGGTTACAAACGCAGTCGACGCTGCAGCAGTGATCTGGTTAGAACCGGCTGCTACAGTTGAACTTCGTAATAATTCGCCCAGATTACTGATACCCTGGCTTGCTGCAACACTGGCGTTGATCACCTCAATCGGTGCCGCCTGGTCCAGACCATCAGTACGAATACGTGAGCCGACCACCTGAATTCGTTCAGTTTTCTCTTCGGCTTTTTCAGTTTCATCGTTCTGCTGCTGCGCCTGCAGGCTGAACATAGATGATGCCAGGACACAGCTGACAGCTAATGTCAGCGGCTTTTTCCTGGTTATTGGAGCAAAGTTTTTCATAAGAGCTTCCTGAGTTGTTTTTTATTATATTGAGCGGTGACGACCGACAACAATCAGCTGTCATAGTTCAACCGACACCAGATCTATACTAGTGGCTGCCAGATGAATTGCAACGAAAAATTGGCTTTTGCCGGCAATTAGGACATCAAAAGTGGTTATGTACCACTAATCAGAGATAAAAAAACCGCCATACGGCGGTTTTTTATCAAACCAACCCGCTTACCAGCCAGTCAGTTCTTTCAAGGCCTGACCAATATCGGCAAGGCTTTTAACAGTTTTAACACCGGCATCTTCCAGCGCTGCAAACTTTTCATCAGCCGTACCTTTACCACCGGAGATAATTGCACCGGCGTGTCCCATACGCTTACCTGCAGGCGCTGTAACACCGGCGATATAAGATACCACCGGCTTGGTTACATGCTCTTTGATATAAGCTGCGGCTTCTTCTTCAGCAGAGCCACCGATTTCACCGATCATTACAATGGCTTCAGTTTTCGGATCTTCCTGAAACAGCTTCAGAATATCAATAAAGTTAGAGCCAGGAATCGGGTCACCACCAATACCAACACAGGTAGATTGGCCAAAACCATAATCGGTGGTTTGTTTAACTGCTTCATAGGTCAGGGTGCCGGAACGTGACACTATGCCTACTTTACCTGGCTTGTGAATATGGCCAGGCATAATACCAATTTTGCATTCGCCCGGTGTAATAACGCCAGGACAATTGGGGCCAATTAAACGTACACCTAATTCATCACATTTAACTTTGGCATCCAGCATATCCAGAGTAGGAATACCTTCAGTGATACAAACAATCAGCTTAATGCCACCGTTGGCCGCTTCCAGAATAGAGTCTTTACAAAACGGTGCCGGAACATAAATTACAGACGCAGTAGCACCGGTTGCATCAACCGCTTCCTGCACTGTGTTAAAAACGGGCAGGCCAAGATGGGTCTGACCGCCTTTACCTGGCGTTACGCCGCCAACCATCTTGGTACCATAGGCAATAGCCTGCTCAGAATGGAAAGTACCCTGAGCACCAGTGAAACCCTGACAAATTACTTTGGTATCTTTATTAATTAATACGCTCATTACTTACCCCTTATGCCTTAGCCGCTGCTGCAACCACTTGCTTGGCAGCACTGGTCAGGTCTGTGTCAGCGATGATGTTCAGGCCACTTTCTGACAGTACCTGCGCGCCTTTTTCAGCGTTGTTGCCCTGCAGACGTACTACTACCGGTACTTTAACGCCTACTTCTTTTACTGCACCGATAACACCTTCAGCAATCATGTCACAACGGACAATACCGCCGAAAATATTGATAAATACAGCTTTAACGGCATCATCTGACAGGATAATTTTAAAGGCTTCAACTACACGCTCTTTGGTCGCACCACCGCCTACGTCCAGGAAGTTTGCTGGCTGACCACCGTGCAACTTAACGATATCCATGGTACCCATCGCCAGACCAGCGCCGTTTACCATACAGCCAATGTCACCACCTAAGGCAACATAGTTCAGTTCCCATGATGCAGCATGTGCTTCACGTGGATCTTCCTGTGATGGATCCTGCATTTCTTTTAGTTCAGGATGACGGTACAGCGCGTTACTATCGATAACCAATTTGGCGTCCAGGCAGTGCAAGTCACCTGCCGGGGTAATAACCAGCGGGTTAACTTCCAATAAGGCCAGATCTTTTTCCTGGAACAGTTTTGCTAAACCCATGAAAATTTTCACAAACTGATTAATTTGCTTGCCTTCCAGACCTAATTTGAAAGCCAGATCGCGGCCCTGGTATGGCTGAGCACCAACCAATGGGTCGATTGCCGCTTTCAGAATTTTTTCCGGGGTTTCTTCAGCAACTTTTTCGATTTCGACACCGCCCTCAGTTGAGGCCATAAACACGATGCGACGTGTCGAGCGGTCAACGACAGCGCCCAGGTATAATTCCTGGTCGATATCAGTACAAGGTTCAACCAGAATACGGCTAACCGGCTGACCTTTTTCGTCAGTTTGATAGGTAACCAGATTCTTGCCAAGCCATTTTTCTGCGAAAGCCTTGATGTCGTCTTTGCTCTTAACCAGCTTCACACCACCCGCTTTACCGCGGCCACCAGCGTGAACCTGAGCTTTGACAACAAACTTATCGCCGCCGATTTTATCTGCAGCTGCTACCGCTTCTTCTACAGTAGCTGCGGCGATGCCTTTAGATACAGGCAAACCATATTGGGCAAACAGTTGCTTACCCTGATACTCGTGCAAATTCATGGCTAAATTCCGTTCATTTGAATATGGAAGCTGCCCGGTATGGTGCAGCCTGATGTTTCGATCGGCGCATATTATAGTGCCAACCGGCTTAATACAAAATGCTGTTGTCGCTAAACAACAGCATTTTTGTGCTCAATTTCCTGAATAATCAGATATCCAGTAAAATTCGGGTTGGATCTTCAAGTAAGTCTTTAATCGTTACCAGGAAACCCACTGACTCTTTGCCATCGATAATCCGGTGATCGTAAGACAGCGCCAGATACATCATCGGCAGAATTTCCATCTTGCCATCAACAACCATTACCCGATCCTGGATTTTATGCATACCCAGAATAGCGGACTGAGGCGGGTTGATAATCGGGGTAGACATCAATGAACCGAAAACGCCGCCATTGGTAATAGTGAAGTTACCGCCGGTCAAGTCATCCATTGAAAGCTTGCCATCACGGCCTTTTCCGGCCAGCTCTTTAATGGCCTTTTCAATTTCAGCCAGATTCATCTTATCGCAATCGCGTAATACCGGTGTCACCAGGCCACGAGGGGTGGATACGGCAATACTGACATCAAAGAAATTATGATAAACAATATCATCGCCATCAATGGCGGCATTGACTTCGGGGAAACGTTTTAATGCTTCAGTGACAGCTTTCACGTAAAACGACATAAAACCAAGCCGGATACCATGACGCTTTTCAAATACATCCTGATATTGCTTGCGCAAATCCATAATCGGTTTCATGTTGACTTCGTTAAACGTCGTTAACATGGCAGTTGAATTTTTGGCTTCCAGCAGGCGGTTAGCAATGGTCTTGCGTAAACGGGTCATCGGTACCCGTTTCTGGCTACGATCGCCTGAAACCTGCGCTGGTGCAGCGCTTGCACCAGACGTTTTTTTATCGCTGTCAGCAACAAACTTTTCAACATCTTCTTTGGTTACCCGGCCGTTTTTGCCGCTGCCTTTAATTTTACTGGCATCTAAGCCTTTCTCAGAGATCATCCTGCGCACAGAAGGGCTTAGCGCGTCATCGCTACTTTCATCAGATTTTGAATCAGGTTTTGCTTCTGATTTAGCAGTTTCCTGTTCATCTTTCTTATCTGAACCCGCTTTTTTCTTATCAGAAGAATCGTCTTTTTTGTCAGCTTTATCAGCTGACTTGTCGTCTTTGCTATCTGCTGATGCGCCAGCTTCCATTTTACCGATAACTTCTTCTGCAGATACTGTCGCGCCGGTGTCATGAATAATTTCACCCATAACGCCATCGGCCTGGGCGGCCACCTCAAGCACAACTTTATCGGTTTCAATGTCAACTAATACCTGATCGCGTTTGACGGCTTCACCTTCTTTAACGTGCCAGGTGGCGATGGTTGCATCTGCAACAGATTCTGGAAGAACGGGTACTTTAATATCCACTTTTTCACCTTTTACCGGTTAGTCATATTTGGTTCAACCGGCCCGTCTGACGAGCCGGACAATTTGTTATTTTATCGTCAGGGCGTCATTAACCAGCGCCTGCTGTTGCTTGTTATGCACCGACAAATACCCTACTGCCGGTGACGATGACGCCTCACGGCCGGCATACGTCAAATAGCCTGCTTTAGGGATTGCAGCGCGGAAATGATGCTGACTGCAGTACCAGGCACCCTGATTTTGTGGTTCTTCCTGACACCAGACAAAATCAGTAACGTGCTGATACTGGCTGAGCACATCAAGCATTTCTTCATGCGGGAACGGATATAACTGTTCAACCCGGATAATCGCCACATCGGTTTGTTCCCGCTTGCGCCGCTCTTCCAGCAGTTCGTAATATACCTTGCCGCTACAGAATACGACGCGTTTTACCTCTGCTGGCTTAATGTCATCAATTTCACCGATTACATTATAGAACTTGCCAGACGCCAGCTCCTCCAGCGTTGATGTTGCCAGCGGATGGCGCAGCAACGACTTTGGCGACATGACGATGAGCGGGCGGCGCATTGGCCGGATAACCTGCCGACGCAACATATTAAATACCTGGGCGGGGGTTGTCGGTACACAAACCTGCATATTATGATCTGCACACAGCTGCAGGAAACGCTCCAGCCGGGCTGACGAATGCTCAGGCCCTTGTCCTTCATAACCATGCGGCAATAACAAGGTTAAACCACACAGCCGGCCCCATTTTTGCTCACCTGAACTTAAAAACTGATCAATAACCACCTGGGCACCGTTAGCGAAATCACCAAACTGCGCTTCCCAGATAACCAGCGCTCTGGGCTCCGCTGTCGCGTAACCATACTCTATCGCCAACACCGCTTCTTCAGACAATGCAGAGTCATAAATCTGAAATGGCGCCTGCTCTTCACTGATTTTGCTAAGTGGCGTATAAGTACTGCCATCGTCCTGGTTATGTAAGACAGCATGGCGATGGAAAAAGGTACCACGGCCGGAATCCTGACCAACAAAGCGGATCCGGTTGCCACCGGCGACTGTCGCCGCGTATGCCAGTATTTCTGCCATACCCCAGTCAATTTTCTTCTCACCGGTCAGCATTAAAGCCCGATCTTCATAGACCCGGTTAACCTGACGTTGCAAGCTGACGCTATCTGGCACACTAATGGCTTTTTCACCCAGCGACACCAGCTTTTCCACGGCCATACTGGCATCATAGGTGGCATCCCAGTCATGGCCCAGATAAGGTGTCCAGTCAACTGAAGGCTCTGTCATTGGCCGCCATTCATCGACTACACAATCCCCTTTATCCAGCGCATCACGATAGTCATTAATCAGCGCCTTGACGTCATCTTCGCTACATACGCCTTCGTCAATTAATTTTTTAGCGTAAATCTCACGCGGAGTCGGATGCTTTTTAATCTTCTGATACATCAGCGGCTGAGTCGCATTAGGCTCATCAGATTCATTATGACCATTGCGTCGATAACAGAACAGGTCAATGACCACGTCACGTTTGAAAGTATTCCGATAATCTACGGCCAGTTGCGCAACAAATACCACTGCTTCCGGATCATCACCATTGACGTGGAAAATCGGTGCCAGCACCATTTTGGCGATATCAGTACAGTAAGGCGTAGAGCGGGTATCTTCCGGGTTAGAGGTGGTAAAACCAACCTGATTATTAATCACCACCCGTACTGTGCCACCGACCTTGAACGCCCGGGTTTGTGACAAATTAAAGGTCTCAGCAACCACACCTTGACCGGCAAATGCTGAGTCACCATGAATAGTAATCGGTAACGCCAGCGAGCCATCAGTGCAGCCCCGCCGGTCGAGCCGGGCACGTACCGAACCGATGACCACCGGGTTAACAATTTCCAGATGCGACGGGTTAAACGCCAGGGCAAGGTGAACATTGCCGCCTTTGGTTTCAAAATCGGACGAGAAACCCATGTGATATTTTACATCACCGGCACCGACGACTTCATATTTGCCTGCAAATTCATCAAATAAGGTAGATGGATTTTTACCCAGGACATTGATTAACGTATTAAGACGACCACGGTGCGCCATACCAATAACTGAATCTTTGGCTCCCTGCTCACCAGCACGATGAATCATCGCCTTAAGCATTGGGATCATGGCATCGCCACCTTCCAGACCAAAGCGTTTGGCGCCGGGAAATTTAGAGCCTAAGTATTTTTCCAGACCATCAGCAGCGACCAGACCTTTTAAAATCTGCAGCCGGGTTTCTTTATCGAATACCGGTGTTGACTGGATGCCTTCAAGTCGCTGTTGGATCCAGCGTTTTTCGTCGGTTGAGACGATATGCATGTACTCAGCACCGATAGAACCACAATAGGTTTTTTCCAGTGCCTTGTGCAAATCGCCCAGTTTCATCGTTTCCTGACCACCAGCGAATGATCCAACATTGAACTCGGTATCGTAATCCGCTTCAGACAAGTCATGGAAGGACAATTCCAGGTCACGAACCCTCGGTTGCTTCCACAGGTTCAACGGGTCAAGATTGGCATGCTGATGACCACGGAATCGATAAGAATTAATAAGTTGCAGCACTTTAACCTGACGGGTATCCGCAGCGCTGCCGGAATTCACAACCACCACTTCACGGTGCTTGTTGCGGGCTAATTCAGCAAACTGCTGACGAATATCAGCATGCCGGACTTCAAGATCGACCCCATCGATTTTTGGCAGGCCGGCGAAAAACTCCCGCCATTCATCACCAACACTGGTGGGCTCTGCTAGGTAGGATTCATAGAGTTCATCCACATAGGCCATGTTACCACCGCCAAGATGTGAAGACTCTAACCACGCCTTCATTACACCTTCGTGCATTTAGTTTCCCTTATTTCTGAGCACCTGGAAAAAAGTAGCAAAAAAACCGTCATTTCGCTTGCGAAATGGCCGGTTTTTCAAATATTAACCAAAATAAGGGCGCATTACAGCGCCCGGTTTAACAACATCGATTTAATCTGGCCAATGGCTTTCGTCGGGTTTAACCCTTTTGGACAAACATTAACGCAGTTCATAATGCCATGACAGCGGAATACACTAAATGCATCATCAAGATCATTTAAACGCTGCTCGGTTGCCGTATCACGGCTATCCGCTAAAAACCGGTATGCATGTAATAAGCCGGCCGGGCCGATAAACTTATCCGGATTCCACCAGAACGAGGGGCATGATGATGAACAACATGCACATAAAATACATTCATACAGCCCATCAAGCTTAGCCCGCTCTTCCGGGCTTTGCAAAAACTCTCCGGCAGGTGGCAATTTATCATCATTAATCAGATAAGGTTTTACTTTCTCATACTGGGTATAGAACTGGCTCATATCGACCACCAGATCCCGCACCACCGGCAGACCGGGCAAGGGTCTGACCACAATTTTTCCGCCTTTGCCTTTACCCAGCGCCGACAATGGCGTAATACAGGCAAGGCCGTTTTTTCCATTCATGTTTAAGCCATCAGAACCACACACCCCCTCGCGGCAGCTGCGGCGAAAAGACAAGCTTGGATCCTGTTCCTTTAACTTTAACAGCGCATCCAGCACCATCATGTCACGGCCTTCAGGGTTTTCCAGAGTGTATTCCTGCATCCTTGGCGCGGTATCAACCTCAGGATTGTAACGGTAAATTGAAAATTCCAATGTAGTCATTTTAACTGCGCCTCTTAATACGAACGTGCTTTTGGCGGGAAAGATTCGCGGAATTTAGGTTCCAGATTGACCTTACGCTTAAACATAGATTCAGTGTCAGGTGTATAAACACTGTGGCACAACCAGTTTTCATCATCGCGATCAGGGAAATCGAAACGCGCGTGTGCTCCGCGACTTTCGGTGCGGAAATTTGCGGCAACCGCAGTTGAATAAGCGGTTTCCATCAGGTTATCCAGTTCAAGACATTCAATTCGCATGGTGTTGAAATCAGAACTCTTGTCGTCAAGACGGGCAAATTTCAAACGCTCGCGAATTTCCTTAAGCTCAGACAAGCCCTCAGCCATCGCGTCGCCTTCCCGGAACACCGAGAAATTAAGCTGCATACATTTTTGCAGGTCTTTCTTAATCTGTACCGGATCTTCGCCCTGACCGGCTTTGCTTTCTTCCCAACGCTGAGAGCGTGACAACGCGGCGTCCAGGTCAGATTGCGATGCCGAGCGTGCTTCAGCTGTTGCCGCTAAGGCTTCGCCCAGATGTAAGCCCGTTGCACGGCCGAACACGACCAGATCAAGCAATGAGTTACCGCCTAACCGGTTAGCACCGTGCACAGATACACAGGCTATTTCGCCACAGGCAAACAAACCCGGGACAACAGATTCAGAACCATCTTCTTTCGGACTGATAACCTGGCCATGAACATTAGTAGGAATACCACCCATCATGTAGTGACAGGTTGGGATAACCGGAATCGGCTCTTTTACCGGATCGACATGCGCGAAGGTCCGTGATAATTCACAGATACCAGGTAAACGGCTTTCGAGTACCTCTTCGCCAAGGTGATCAAGTTTTAACTTAATATGAACACCCCAAGGACCTTCACAGCCGCGGCCTTCACGAATTTCAGTCATCATAGAGCGGGCAACCACGTCGCGGCCAGCCAGATCTTTGGCATTGGGCGCGTAACGTTCCATAAAGCGTTCGCCATCTTTGTTCAGCAGATAACCGCCCTCACCACGACAGCCCTCGGTAACCAGAGTTCCCGCTCCGGCAATACCGGTCGGATGGAACTGCCACATTTCCATATCCTGCAAAGGCACGCCAGCGCGTAATGCCATCCCCACACCGTCACCAGTGTTAATGTGAGCATTGGTGGTAGATGCATAAATACGGCCCGCACCGCCTGTCGCCAGCACGGTCGCTTTTGCTTTAAAATACACCACTTCGCCGGTTTCAATATCGATTGCCGTACAGCCAACAATGGCGCCATCCTGATTTTTTACTAAATCCAGGGCATACCACTCAGAAAAGACCTGTGTTTTATTTTTCACGTTCTGCTGATACAGCAAGTGCAGCAGTGCGTGACCGGTGCGGTCAGCCGCGGCAGCCGTCCGTGCTGCCTGCTCACCGCCAAAGTTTTTTGACTGACCGCCGAACGGCCGCTGATATACCCGGCCATTTTCAAAGCGTGAGAACGGCAAGCCCATATTTTCCAGCTCAGTAATGGCTTCCGGACCGGTTTTACACATGTATTCAATGGCGTCCTGATCACCGATGTAGTCTGACCCTTTTACGGTATCAAACATATGCCATTCCCAGTTGTCTTCGTGTGAGTTACCTAACGCAACAGTAATGCCACCCTGCGCGGATACCGTATGGGAGCGGGTTGGAAACACTTTGGATAATAATGCACAGGTTAACCCTGACTGGGTAATCTGCAGTGCGGCACGCATACCAGCCCCGCCCGCACCAATAACAATGGCATCAAATTCTCTTACTGGAATATTCACTTAAGCACCCCACAACACAAATAAGCCGACCGCGACATAACCAAAGGCCAGTGCGTAAAGAAAGAATTGCAGTACCGCACGAAGCCGCGCTGATTTCACATAATCAGTCAGCACCTGCCACAAGCCTATACGAGAGTGAATGGCGATAGAGATCAACGCCAGCAAGGTGAAGACTTTCATCGCCATGTTAGCAAACAAACTCTGCCAAACTTCAAACGTGACTTCCGGAGTCACTATAAAGAAACCAAGGATAAACAGTGTGTACAGCGTCAATACAATGGCACTGGCGCGCAGCGAGACATAATCCTGCACACCATCGCGCTTTAAACTTGCCTGATTCAGAACCATAACCATACTCCTGCTAACACTGCTAATACTAACCACAACGCCATGATAATGTTGGCACTCAGGGTCCCTGATTTCAGCTCTTCCCAGTGCCCCAAGTCCATGACCAGGTGCCTGATACCCGCAAGTAAGTGATAGGTCAGCACGGTTATCGTGCCCCAGGCGATAAACTTCGCCAGGTGAGATGTCATCAGCGACTTGACATAGTCAAAGCCAGCCTGGCTTTGCAATGAATACGCCCACGCCCAGATCACGAACAGCAGAGCGAAAAACATTGCTACACCGGTTACACGATGCAAAATCGACGCTTTGGCAGCTGCAGGTAGAGAGATCGTTGATAAATCTAGATTTACTGGTCTTTGCTTTTTCACAGTTTCTTGCCTATCGATGCTCGTACAGAGCTTAGTTGTTGTTTTAGGTGCTGCAAAAACAGTCACCCGCCCCCGGCGATATACACGTTTTTGCTCAAGCTGGTTCAACAAAAACAATCTGGCTGGTGAACTGATTTTACGCCGGCAATAGTATATATTTCATAACCGCTTATTACAATTTTTGTTTAGATTTAGCGAGAAAATTCCATAGCCGAAACATTACACATTCTGGCTTGGCGTACAATACTACTAGAGTCGAATACTTATTAAGCAAATACGCATTAAAATTGACTTTTAGGGGCAGTTTGCGAGTAGAATAGCGGCAATACCCTTAGAATCCGAAACTACAACAATTAGGAGAAATCCAATGGCAGATAAAAAGGCCGTCGTGCAGATTGATGGTAAATCATTTGAGTTACCGATATATTCTGGCACGGCTGGTACTGACGTAATTGACGTTCGTACGCTCGGGCAGCAAGGTTATTTCACATTTGATCCGGGCTTTATGTCAACAGGCTCCTGCGAATCTAAAATTACTTATATCGATGGCGACAATGGCGTGTTGCTGCACCGGGGTTACCCGATAGAACAACTGGCGGAACACTCTGATTACCTTGAACTTTGCTATCTGTTACTGGAAGGTGAATTACCGAAGAAGAAAGAGTACACAGATTTTGTCACTACCATTACCCGCCATACTATGGTGCACGAGAAAATTGCCTCATTCTTTCAGGGTTTCCGGGTAGACGCTCACCCCATGGCGATGCTGTGCGGTGTTGTCGGTGCCTTGTCATCGTTTTATCATTCAGATTTGGACATTAACGATCCACAGCAGCGTAAACGTAGCGCTCATCGTTTAATCGCCAAATTACCCACTATTTCGGCAATGGCTTACAAGTATACGGTCGGTCAGCCTTTTGTTTATCCGCGCAACGACTTAAGCTACTCAGAGAATTTTCTGCATATGATGTTCTCTGTCCCTGCTGAAGATTACAAAGTCAGCCCTATCCTGGCCAAAGCGATGGACCGGATCTTTATGCTGCATGCCGATCATGAGCAAAACGCCTCAACCTCTACCGTGCGCCTGGCAGGCTCATCAGGCGCTAATCCTTATGCCTGTATCGCAGCCGGTGTAGCATCCCTGTGGGGACCGGCACATGGTGGCGCAAATGAAGCCTGTCTGAAAATGTTGCAACAGATTGGCTCTGTTGACCGTATTCCGGAATTTGTTGCCCGGGCAAAAGATAAAAACGACAGTTTCAGGCTGATGGGCTTTGGTCACCGGGTTTATAAAAACTTTGACCCGCGCGCCAAAGTCATGCGTGATACCTGTCATGAAGTACTGAAAGAGCTTAACGTTAAAGATCCATTGTTAGATGTGGCAATGGAATTGGAACGGATTGCGCTTGAAGATGACTACTTTATTGAGAAAAAGCTGTATCCGAATGTTGATTTTTACAGCGGTATTATTCTCAAAGCTATTGGTATCCCAACCAGCATGTTTACTGTTATCTTTGCGATGTCGCGCACAGTTGGCTGGATATCTCACTGGGATGAAATGCTGGGCGAGAAAGGTCATAAAATCGGCCGGCCACGTCAGCTGTATACCGGTTATGCCAGCCGTGATTTTAAAAAGCTGGATAAACGTTAATTCGCTATAACGACGGAAAAACCGGAAAAAGCGGCGATCATCGCCGCTTTTTTTATGACGACGACCGGCCTTTCAGGCTTGCTATCTGAGGCGGTGAGACCGACAATCGGCTTAACCTGTTAATCATCTGAGACGCTATGCAACCTTTCGATCCCGTAAACTTTCGTGGCCAGTTTGCATTTTTTAACCAAAACCCAAACTGGGTTTATCTGGATAATGCAGCAACCATGCATAAGCCTGACGTCGTCATTGACGCAATGACCACCTTTTATCAGCGTGATAACAGCAACGTGCACCGGGGCGCCCATACCTTGAGCCAAACCGCCACCCGGGCATTTGAACAGGCCAGGGATGATATTGCCGGTTTTATCAATGCCGCTACCCGCCAGCAAATTATATTTTGCAGCGGCGCGACAGCGGCGTTAAATCAGATCGCATTCGGACTAATGCACACTGTACTTAAAGCGGGCGACCGGGTTTTAATCACGGGGCTGGAACACCACGCCAATATTGTGCCCTGGCAACTGCACTGCAAGCGGTTTGGCGTCACGCTGGATGTTGTGCCACTGACCCGCGATTATCAGGTCGATCAGCAGGCATTTGCCAAGCTGCTGGCACTTAAACCCAAGGTGGTGAGCTTTAGTCATATATCTAATGTACTGGGACATATCCAGCCGGTTGCAACTATGATTAGCCAGGCAAAAGCGATGGGCGCCCTCACTGTTATCGACGGCGCTCAGGGCATAGTCCATGACCGCATTGATATTCAGCAGCTGGATGCTGATTTTTATGTCTGGTCAGGCCATAAACTGTATGGCCCAACCGGCATTGGCGTATTATATGGTAAAAAGGCCGCCCTGGAATTACTGACCCCGCTACTAGGTGGCGGCGAGATGATTAGCGAGGTTAACTTTAGTCACAGCTTATTTAACATTTTACCGTTCCGGCTTGAAGCCGGCACTCCTGATATTGCGGGCGCTATCGGCCTGGCAGCCGCTTGCAACTGGTTACAAAGCTATAACAGCGAACAAATCAAAAGCTATAAAGCAATGTTATTAAAACAATTCTTTAGCGGGCTTAAAAAAATTGACGGGCTGGATATTTTATCATCGGCTGTGCATAATGCAGGCATCGTAGCGTTGAATGTACAGGGTGAGCATCCTGCAGATGTGGCAGAACTCCTTAACCAGCAAGCAGTTGCGGTCAGAGGGGGGCAGCATTGTGCGATGCCTTTTTTCAGCCAGCTTGGCTTAGCTGGCGCAGTCAGATTCTCATTTGCGCCCTACAATACAGAAGCAGATGTAGCAACCAGCCTGCAAGCATTATCGCAGGCCGTGGAGATATTAACGGCATGACCATAGATCAATTACTCGCAGAAACCAGGCCTGCACTCAGTCAGATTTACAGTGAAGACTTGCCAGAGCTGACGCAGGCAAAAGACTGGCAAAGCAAGTATCGAATCCTGATGCAACTTGGCCGTAAGCTGCCACCTATCCCGGAAAAAATGAAACAACCCTCGCTGCTGGTCAAAGGCTGCGAAAGCCGGGCCTGGTTAATGCATTATTACAACCCCTATCAGGACCAGCATTTTTTTGTACTGGACAGTGAGGCCAGAATTGTCAAAGGGTTAATGGCTATTATGTTAAGCCTGGTCAATGGCATGAGTAACGAAGAGTTAAAAAAGTTTGAATTAACTCATGCTTTTGACAAGCTTAATTTAAAACCTTATTTAAGCCAGTCACGTGGCAGTGGCTTAAATGCCATGATGAGCAGAATTAAAGACTGCTGTCATTAAGCGCAGCCTGCCTGTTCGCTTTTGCACTAATCTTCTGTAATACCCGTGATACCGCAGCCAAACCAAAGCTGGCGGTGACCACTGTGGTCGCGCCAAAACCACCACTGCAGTCCAGTCGCATACTGCTTTGCTCCCCTGCTGCAGTCAGTTGCCCTGTTTTCTGCTGACAGACACTACCGTCAGGGCGGGGATAAACCAGTTGCTCGGTAGAATAGACACAATCGATACCAAATCGACGCTTCGGGTTTCTGCTATAGTGGTAATCACGACGCAGTGTATTGCGAACTTTGGCTAACAGCGGGTCATTAGTGGTCTGCGTTAAGTCGGCTATCTGGATCTGGGTAGGATCGGTCTGACCTCCAGCACCTCCAGTGCTTATCACACTGATTTTATTGCGCTTACAATAGGCAAGTAATGCCACCTTAGCTTTAATCGTGTCGATGGCATCAATAACATAATCCATCGTCGGTGTAATCAGCGCGTCAAGATTGTCGATGGCAATAAAATCTTCCACCTGATTGACTTTACAGTCCGGATTAATTGCATGGATCCGCTGCGCCATCACCGCCACTTTATCCTTACCGATGGTATCGGTTAACGCATGAAGCTGGCGGTTAACATTACTGATACAGACATCGTCCAGATCGATCAGAGTAATTTCGCCCACCCCGGAACGCGCCAACGCCTCGGCGGCCCAGCTGCCCACCCCGCCAATACCAATAACACAAACATGAGCCTGCGAGAACGCGGTTAGTGCAACTGAACCATACAACCGGCCAATACCGGCAAAACGAAGAAAATAATCAGACATCTTTGGTGAGTAACCTGTTGTGCTTGTTAATTGTTGCAGTCGATGAACGCTGCGGCAGGTGGTAAGCAGGCCAGTTTAACAACCAGGGCTCCTGCCACTGCTGCCACGCCCCCGCCCGGGTCAGTTGCGCAAAATAGTTGCCCTGCTCCGGTAGCTGCCGGTACTGATATATTTTGTCTGCAAGGCTAAATTGCAACGCAAAAGCATGCAGGTAGACACGGTCAGCCGCAGCCCCCTGATATAAACGGTCGCCGGCGATAGCCGAACCCACACTCTTTAATGCCACCCGGATCTGGTGTGTTTTGCCACTAAAAGGTTTAATCAGAAATGCCCTGACCGGCATATCGGTAAAACCCTGACTGATAAAGTAACTGACCGCCGGATCATGCTGGGTTGCCGACAGCTTCCAGGCACCACGGCGGGCTTGGCTCATGTCACCTTTTACCCACCCCTGTTTTTTTGCCGGCTTGGTAAAACTTAACGCCAGATAATACTTCTGTATCTGGTGTGTGCTGAATAAAGCCGTCAGCGCAGCAGCCACCTCACTACTGCGGGCCAGTACAATTAATCCCGATGTCACTTTATCCAGCCGGTGTACCGGGAACAGCTTATAACCAAGTGCCTGCTCAGCCTGTACAACCAGGCCAGCTGTTTGTTCTGAATGAAAACTGATGCCCGGGGCTTTATTCAGTACCACAAACTCAGGTGTTTGCGCCACCAGCGAAAAAGCCGGGTTCATTGCTGATAACTCATTGGCGTGTCCGCAGCGCATACTGCCGGGCGTGTTCCAGGTCTGCCGGCGTATCCACACCCACTGCTGGCGTTTCCAGTGCCGTATCAACATGAATGGCTTCACCGTGCCACAATACCCGCAGTTGCTCCAGGCTTTCAATTTGCTCCAGCGCAGAAGCCGGCCAGTTTACATATTGTTTTATAAAACTGGCGCGATAGGCATAAATGCCGATATGGCGCCGGTAATGACTGGCCAAATTATCTGCAATAATGCTATCGCGATCAAACGGGATAACACTCCGGCTGAAATATAACGCATAGCCATGCTGATCGGTGACTACTTTAACAATGTTAGGGTTACGAATCTCCGCCCCATGGTGCAGCGGTACCGCTAATGTCGCCATGCTGGCTTTTTGCTGACCAGCCAGATTTTCAGCCACCTGACGAATAATCAGCGGCGGAATAAAAGGCTCGTCGCCCTGTACGTTAACGACGATGGTTTCAGCAGCAAGCTGCAATTTCCCAACCACTTCAGCCAGCCGCTCTGTGCCGGAATTATGGTTGGGATCAGTCAGACAGACTTCACCACCGAATTCATCAACCACCCCGGCAATCCGGGAATCATCGGTCGCGACAACCACCCGGCTGGCGCCACTTTGCAGCGCCTGCTGATAAACCCGCTCAATCATCGTTTTGCCGGCAATATCAGCCAGTGGTTTCCCCGGCAGCCGACTGCTGGCATAACGGGCAGGGATCACCACTACGAACGCCATTTTTTTACCTCGTCGGCGGTTAATGCTTCAGCTTCATCCGCAATCAGTACCGGAATATTATTTCGAACCGGATAGGCCAGCGCATCAGCCAGGCAGAGTAAACGCTGTGCTGTTTTGTCATATTTCAGCTTACCCTTACATAACGGGCAGGCAAGTATTTCAGTCAGAGCAATGTTAATAGCCATAATTATTCCAATAATCGGGTAATTTTAGTCACAATCTCGGCACCTTGTTCGCTGTCGAAACTGGCAGTAACTGCCAGAAAATACCAGTTATCGCGGGCAAAGAGCTGGCACTTGACCGCATCTTTCTCGGTCATCAGCACCGGCCCGCTGATACCGGCAAAATCTGTTGCGGTAAACTGGTGATGATCGGCAAAAAAACGCTGGCCTATCACGTTAAATCCGGCCAGTCTGGCGGATAGCAGAAACCGTTGCGGGTTGCCTATGCCTGCTACCAGAGTAACGTCACAAGGCAGGAGCGGCGCTTTACCAAGCAAGTTTTTGGCTTCATTGCCGCTTATCTGCATCTGGTAATCGGCCTGCGGTACCTCACCAGAATTCGCAATAACCATGTCGACCGATGCTAATCTTGAAGGTAACTCACGCAATGGCCCTGAGGGCAATAATAATCCATTACCAAAACCGCGTTTGCCGTCAACCAGCACAATTTCCAAATCACGAGCCAGCCGGTAATGCTGCAAGCCATCATCGCAGATAATCATATCGACAGGATACTGATCTAACAACGCCCTGGCTGCCGCAACCCGGTCGGGGCATACCACTACCGGGCATTGACTGCGCCTGGCAAGCAATAATGGCTCATCACCGACATGACAGGCCAGGCTATCGGTATTGACTCGCGTCGGCACGTTGATTTTGGCACCGTAGCCGCGACTGATAATACCGGGTCTGACGCCTTTTGCCAGCAGCTGTTGGCATAACCATAGCGTAAAGGGGGTTTTGCCGGTACCGCCGACACTGATATTGCCAACGATCACCAGTGGCACCGGCAGCTGATGCCGGCGCAATATACCAGAACGGAATAACAGACGCCGGCCAGTACTCAGCAACCAATACAGCGCAGTGAGTGGCAGCAGTAACCACGAGAGCCAGTGATTTTTCTGATACCAGCTTTGTTCGAGCAGGTTCATTGCTCAGTGCCAAACTGCATCTTGTATAACTGGGCGTAAGTGCCATTGGAATCGAGCAGCTCAGTATGGGTACCTTGCTCAATAATCCGCCCCTGCTCCATCACAATAATCTTGTCAGCCTGCTCTATGGTTGACAAACGGTGAGCAATAACAATATTCGTGCGCCCTTTAAGTAATTCATCCAGCGCCGCCTGGATTTTCCGCTCTGA
>NZ_JAWVZF010000032.1:0-21587 GCF_033722355.1 Arsukibacterium sp.
AAGTGGCCAGTGCGCCTTTCTGCCGTCCTGATTTGGATATCATTAAAATGGGAATAGCCCATATTCAGGAAAAAGACTATCCGGCCCGCGGGCTTGGCTAATCAGGGACGGCCACTGCCCGGGGTGGCCGGACTCACGACTGGCTGGCATGAGGTTAATTAGCGGGCTTCGCTTGGCTTTTTGGCAAGTAACGCTTATGGTTACCGCACACCACCATTATTTTCGGAATTGCTATGCGTTTGTCACTGCTAAGTCTGATTTTACTAGCTTGTTGTTATCCATCATTTGCGATTGGCACAGAGCCAGAACTAACAAAAAATATTCAGAACGTCATGCCAAAGGTTATTGCCTGGCGACGCGATATTCATCAGCACCCTGAACTGTCAAACCGCGAGTTTCGCACGGCCGCCAAAGTGGCTGCACACCTGGAAAAACTGGGCCTGGAAGTCCGTACCGGTATTGCCCATACAGGGGTGGTCGGCATTTTGACCGGCGAGAGGCCGGGACCAGTGGTAGCGCTGCGGGCCGATATGGATGCACTGCCGGTGACCGAGCAAACCGGTTTGCCCTTCGCATCCAAAGTCACCAGTGAGTTTAACGGTCAGCAAACCGGAGTTATGCATGCCTGTGGGCATGACGCCCATGTCGCGATGTTAATGGGCGCCGCTGAAGTACTCAGCCAGCAACGGGCCGGGCTTGCCGGCACTGTGATGTTTATTTTCCAACCGGCCGAAGAAGGCCCGCCGGCCGGTGAAGAAGGCGGAGCCAAACTGATGCTGGCCGAAGGGGTATTTGCCAGCCCCACCCCAACCGCAATATTTGGCTTGCATGTCTGGCCGGGAAACCCGGGACAGTTACAGGTAAAAACCGAAGGTATTATGGCCGCGGCCGACAGTTTTCAGATCACGGTCAAAGGCAAACAGGTGCATGGCTCCAGCCCCTGGCGTGGTATCGATCCGATAAATGTAACTGGCCAGCTAATCAATGCCATTAACCTGATACCGTCGCGCCAGCTGGATGTTACCCAAGCACCGGCTGTCGTCTCCTTTGGTCAGGTGCATGGCGGGATCCGCTGGAATATTATTCCGGATGATGTCAGTTTAGAAGGCACCATTCGTACCTTTGACCACGCCATGCGCGAAGACTTAATTGCCAGAATGGCCCATACCAGTAACCATATTGCCAAAGCCAGCGGCGCCGAAGCTGATTTCCATGTTCATAACTTCGCTGCCGTCACCTGGAATGATCCGGTGTTAACCGCCTGGGCAATGCCAAGCCTGCAGTGGGCAGCCGGTGATTACGGCGTCGCCCCAATCAAACCGATCACCGCGGCTGAGGATTTCTCGTTTTATCAGCAGCAGATCCCTGGGGTATTTTTCTTTTTAGGCATCTCGCCCCCAAACACCCCAATAAGCGACGTGCCGCCCAATCATTCACCGATGTTTGACGTCAACGAAGATGCGCTGATCACCGGAGTCAGGGCATATACCAAGCTGGCGCTGGACTATCTGGCCTCGCCACCGGAGCAAAAATGAATAACCCTGCGTGCCGGTGCAGCTGGGTTGATTTAACTAAGCCCGATTACGTTGCTTATCATGATACCGAATGGGGCGTACCGGTGTATGACGATACCAAGCTGTTTGAATTATTAACCCTGGAAGCAGCACAAGCCGGGCTCAGCTGGTATACGGTGCTGAAAAAACGTGAGAATTACCGGGTGGCTTTCGCGGGTTTTGACCCGGTTAAAGTGGCGGCTTTTAATCAGGCCAAAGCTTTAGAATTGCTGCAAAACCCGGGGATTATCCGCAATCGCTTAAAGATATCGGCGGCGATTAATAATGCGGCCCGCTTTTTGGAGATACAAGCCGAATTTGGCAGCTTCAGTCATTACCAGTGGCGCTTTGTTAACGACACACCACAGCAGAACAGCATAGCATCGCCGGCAGACTTTCGCGCCACCAGCCCGGAGTCAGACGCCTTTAGCAAAGATTTAAAAAAACGCGGTTTTACATTTGTCGGTTCAACCATTATCTATGCCCATATGCAGGCCTGCGGCATGGTCAACGATCATCATAACGCCTGTTTTCGAAAAGCGCAGCTAACGTCAGGCTGACCGGTACGCTGACGCTGCAAATTTTACGTCAGCAGGCGGTAATATCTTCAGTGTCAGTCAGTGCTGGCCGGCTTGCTGTGCCGGCAAAACCCCTCTATACATTAATATAATTATGATATTTAAAGATTTTTTTAATCTCTTTAAGCCGGGCATAAAACCTGCAATAAGCTCAGGAATCTGTTTTAGGTTTTAGTCATAGTTACTGTCGTCAGGAGGTGCTGAATGAAAAACAACAATCAATTCTCAATGCAGGATCCCCGCAAGCAATACTCAACCGGCAACACGGCGCATGACCCGTCGCAGCCTGATCCGGGGCTTGATGCTAAACTCAGTCCGGCGGCGGATCATGGCGAAGACAGCTATCAGGGCAGCGGCCGGCTGCAGGGGCGTAAAGCACTGATCACCGGCGGCGACTCCGGTATTGGCCGGGCGGTGGCAATAGCTTTTGCCCGCGAAGGTGCTGATGTGGTTATTAACTATTTGCCAAGCGAACAGCAGGATGGCGAGACCACGCTAAAACATATGAAAAAAGCCGGGGTAAATGCTTATGCAGTGCCGGGTGATATTGCTGATGAAGCCTTTTGTCAGGAGCTGGTGGCCCAGACCATCAGCAAGCTTGGCAGCATCGATATCCTGGTAAATAACGCCGGTAAACAGCAGTTTGTGGCAGAACTGGCAGATTTAAGCACTGAGCAATTTCAGCGGACCTTCACCACCAATGTTTTTGCGATGTTCTGGCTGTGCAAAGCAGCAGAAAAACATATGCCGGCCGGCGCCAGTATTATCAATACCAGCTCTATCCAGTCGTATCAGCCCTCAGCGGGCTTACTGGACTACGCTGCCACCAAAGGCGCCATTACCAATTTCACCAAAGGCTTGGCTAAAATGCTGATAGCCAAAGGGATCAGGGTCAATGCTGTGGCACCGGGACCTATCTGGACGCCACTGCAGCAAAGCGGTGGCCAACCGCCTGAAAAACTGGATAACTTTGGCAAACATGTGCCAATGGGCCGGCCCGGTCAGCCGGCTGAGCTGGCACCGGCTTATGTTTTTCTGGCCTCACAGGAATCGAGCTATATGACTGCCGAAGTGATTGGTGTCACGGGCGGAGAACATCTGCCTTGAATATCACCATACAGAATACCGAAAAGGAACCGGCGACATCGCCTCTGGGCCAGCTTAACGCGTATTTTCATCAGCATTATGCTGCCCGCAAGCACTATTACCGGCAGAAAATTCAGCAGGGCGATGTCCTGCTGATTATCCGGCTGGACAGCCGGCTGGTCAGCTGCCTTGGTGATGACATTAAGCAGTATACGATCAATGACCAAAGGTACCATCAACTGAAAGCGCTGGCACACAGCACTCTGGCAGCTTACTACAGCCTGCTGCACAGCCCGTTAACCGCTGCGGTACCGCTGGTCCGTAACTGGCTGCCGCAGCTCAGGGCAACGCCAGCTCCGGAACAAGCCGATGCCATTGCCAGCGCTACCGGCCAGCTGCTTGATGACATCGAACAGACAGGAACGGTTAATCATCTGCATATTCAGCAATACGCTAAAAAACTGGAGCCGGTATTTGCCAGGTTGCTGAGGCAAAGTGCTGAAGATGAAGTCACGACGTTGTACCGTTACCTGGCCACCATTACAGAACAAAGTGGCAAGGCGGCGTCAGATACCTTTTTTATTGTATTTGGTGGTGCTCAGGCCAGATCACGGGAACTGGCTAAACTGGTTTTTACTAACTGGTGCAATGAGTCTGATGACATTCTCGCCACCAGCCAGCACCATGTCAGATATTCTGAGGCGGGCAGCACCGTTGACGATGCAGTGGAGCTGATTGCTACTGTGATGGCCGACCGGGAACTGGCGCAAACCTTTCTTGGCCGGGCAGAGGGACTGGAGCAGGATGTACTGGGAAAAGCCGCTGAAAAAGCGATTGCGCGGTTTCATGCTAATCCAGACGCGGCATACTGATAACCTCAGGTTATTTTACTTTAAATTTGGCCTTTTTAAGCGGAGCGGTTTTATTATTGCCCAGTACCAGTTCGGCCGGTATCGTAAACGAAAAGCTGCTGCCCCGGCCCGGCTCGCTGAAAATCATCAATTGGCTGTTGTGGCGCGACAAAACATGTTTAACGATAGCCAGGCCAAGGCCGGTGCCGCCGGTATTGCGGGCCCGAGCCTGATCGACCCGGTAAAACCGTTCTGTTAAGCGTTTAACATGATGCGGGGCAATGCCCTCTCCGGTGTCATTGACGGCGAACACGGCCCGCTGATGCTGGCGCTGCCAGCTGACGGTAATATCGCCGCCAGGTGGGGTATATTTAATTGCATTGGTTACCAGGTTCGAGAAGGCGCTACGCAGCTCTTCAGTAACGCCGGTAACTTTCAGATCCGCTTCAATATTAAAGCTGATTTTATGCTGCTTCTCATGGTTCAGTGCCTGCGCTTCCTGCTCTAACGTCGCCAGCATAGCCGGTACATCCACCTCATCATCAAACTGCACCCTGGCCGAGGCCTCAATCCGCGATAATGTCAGCAATTGCTGCACCAGACCATCCATCCGCCGGGTTTGCTCCAGCATAACAGTATGGGCTTTCTGCCAGATGGCAGCGTCTGGCAACCGTCCGGCATCGATGACCTCAAGGTATCCCTGCAAAACCGTTAACGGTGTGCGTAACTCATGCGACACATTGGCCACAAAGTCCTTGCGGATTTGCTCAAGCTGCTTTAGCTGGGTAATGTCCCGGATAATCAGCAGGTACTGTTCACTGCCGTACGGCATCATTTTACATTCCAGCACCAGACTTTTATTGCCGCTGGCACTGATCTCCAGTGGCTGCTGAAATTGCTTTTGTTTTAAAAAGCTCTGAAACTCCGGATTGCGCACCAGATTATCAATCCGCTGACCTTCATCACTGGGCCAGCGCAGCCCTACCAGCATCTGGGCCAACTTATTACACCAGACAATTGACCAATCGCTGGTCAGCACCACGACTGCTTCGGGCAAGGCTTCTGCACCATCGCGAAACCGCCGCACCAGATTACGCAGTTCTTTGCGTTTTCTGCGCTCCCGCCGCTGCTGATAATAAATTCCATCGAAGATTTGTTGCCAGAAGCCCTTGCCTTCGGGCGGCGTGAGCTTGCGGTCGTGCCACAGCCATTTAGTAATTAAAAACAAGTGGTTATAGTTTGACGCCAGTAAATAGAAGCTCAGCAGCAGCATAAACAGCATGCTCTGACCAAAAGGCCAGCCCAGTAGCCCCGCCAGGGCGAAAAAAAGGAAGACTTTACTGAAAATCTTCCCTTTGGAAAGCTGTGGCCGCATAAAACCTACTTAGCAGAAAAGCGATAGCCTGAGCCCCGCACCGTTTGTACCAGCTTATCATGCCCCGCCACAGAAATCGCTTTACGTAAGCGACGAATATGGACGTCGACTGTGCGGTCTTCGACATAAACATTAGTACCCCAGACATGATCAAGCAATTGCTCACGGCTGTAAACCCGCTCCTGATGTGTCATAAAAAAATGCAGTAAACGAAATTCTGTCGGGCCCATATCAAGCGGCTGCTGCTCAGCCATAACCCGATGTGCTACCGGGTCCAGTTTCAGCCCCTGCACTTCAATGACGTCATCCAGGCTGGTTGGTGCCACCCGGCGGATGACTGCTTTTATTCTCGCCATCAGCTCTTTTGGCGAAAACGGTTTAGTGACATAGTCATCGGCACCGACTTCCAGGCCGCGTACTTTGTCTTCTTCTTCACCACGGGCCGTGATCATAATGATCGGAATATTACGGGTCAGCTCGTGTTGTTTCATTTTTTTAGCAAACTGAATGCCGCTGCCGCCCGGGATCATCCAGTCCAGCAGCACTAAATCCGGGTAGGGTTCAATCAGCTGATTAACTGCGCTTGGAAAGTCTTCGGCAGTAACAGCCTGATAACCATTTTGCTCCAGCACAAAACACAACATATCGCGGATAGGTGCTTCATCTTCCACCACCAGAATTTTTCTTGCCATAGGGTTCACCACATTCTGTTAGCCGGCATGACTACCGGACGGTTCTAACTATCTCTGCCAGCAAGTATTACTGCATTTTATGACATTTTTATGAAAAGGTGAGGTTAATCTTGCCCTGGTACCACAGCGCCTGCTTAAACTACAAACCAATAACAATGTTCACAATATGAAAACGTCTGTCTTAGCGTCCAGCGATGACACTAATATGAATTTTTTTTGACGGTACTGATATCGGGCCGCAGTCTTACACCCCTTGCCACCACTGTAACTCAGTCGTCGTATTTATGTAATAAAAGCGTCATTCACCTGCTGTAGGGTGCCTGCAACTTGATTAGCAACACCGATAACAACTCAACGGAGAGATGGGAATGGCTTTACGCAAACTGTTAAAACTAAGCGCAATTGCATCAGCTTTAGCATTGGCTGGCTGCGGTGGCGACTTAGTCGTTAATACTGGTGGCACTGATAACGGCGGCGGCAATGGCGGCGGTGGCAATCCACCACCGGTAACGTCTGTTTGCCCGGCATTTGCCACCGCAGGCGAGAGCCTGGCCGGTGTTGATTTGCCGGTTTGTGAAATCAGCGGCACCATGACCAGTGACACCCGTCTGAGCAATAACATTGCCTGGGCGTTAAGCGGTAAAGTTACCGTAGGTAACGATAATACAAACAGTGCCACACTGACCATCGAACCGGGGACTTTTGTGTTTGGTAAAAGTGGCGCGGATTACCTGGTGATCGCCCGCGGTTCAAAAATCCAGGCCATTGGTACCGCAACCAATCCCATTGTCATGACATCGGTTAACGACATGCTGGGCTTATCAGACCAGGATTCTCATGCTGAATGGGGTGGTTTGGTTATTCTGGGTAACGCACCAAGCAACAAGTGTGATCAGGCAAATTTAGCCAGCTGCCAGATCCAGGCAGAAGGCGAAGCCGGACCATACGGTGGCGCTAACCCGGAAGATGACAGCGGCGCACTGCGCTATGTTCAGGTACGCTACGCTGGTTTTGAAGTTATTCCGGACAATGAACTTAACGGTATTACCTTTGCCGGTGTTGGCCGCGGTACTGACGTTGAATATATTCAGGTTCATAACAATCTGGACGACGGCATTGAATTCTTCGGCGGTACCGTGGACGCCAAATACGTGGTACTAACCGGTAATCGCGATGACTCACTGGACTGGGCTGACGGCTGGACCGGCCGGATGCAACATGTACTGATCATGCACAATCAGAACAACAGCAAGGCTAACCGGGGCATTGAGGCAGACAACCAGTCAGGTAACTTCACTGCTGAGCCGGTCAGTAAACCCCGTATCGCTAATATGACAATTATTGGTAACAGCTTTGACGGCGATGACGATTCTGAAGGTATTTTGCTGCGTGCCGGCACTGCCGGCGAACTCTATAACGTCATCGTTACCGGCCCCGCAGGCATGGGTGAATGCTTTGAAATTAACTCAGATGAGTCCGTTGCCAATGCACAGAACGGCGAAATCATTTTCCGCAACTCGCTGATTGACTGTACAGAGCCGTTCAAAAACACTGTGGACGCAACCGGTAATGTCACGCTTAATGCTGAAACCTGGTTCCGGGCCCAACCAGGTAATATCGTTGGCGATGCCTTATTAGGGGGATATATCCCGGCACCTAACTCACCAGCCCTGGGTAATGGTTATAACGTAGCGAACAATGTTGATCCCTGGTTTGACAACGTCACCTACATCGGTGCCTTTAACGGCACTACCGACTGGACCGAAGACTGGACCTTCGGCTTGCACGCCAGTGATGATCTGGCGTCATGCCCGGCTGGTACCACTGAAGTTAACAGCTTAACCGGTCGGATTAACTGTCAGTTATCTGGTGACATTATCGCTAACGTGACCTTAGCCGCTGGTGCCGATTATGTGCTGAGTGGCCGGGTACGCGTCGGTCAGGACAACCGCAATAACGCGACCCTTAGCATAGCACCGGGCGTGACGATTTATGGCAAGTCCGGCGCTGACTTTCTGGTGGTAACCCGCGGTTCGAAAATTAATGCCAACGGGACTGCTGCCAACCCTATTACGATGACCTCAGTGCAGGATGTTATTGGCTCACCAACGGCTGCCGGCCAGTGGGGGGGCTTAGTGTTACTGGGTAATGCACCAACGAACAAATGTGACCAGGCCAATCTGGCTGCCTGCGAAATTCAGGCAGAAGGTGATGCCGGTCCTTATGGCGGCGCTAACAACAATGACAACAGCGGTGTGCTGAACTACCTCGTTGTTAAACATGCTGGTTTCGAAGTTATCCCGGATAACGAACTTAACGGTATTACCTTTGCCGGCGTTGGCTCAGCTACCCAGTGTTCAAATATCCAGGTACATCAGAACGTTGATGATGGTATCGAAATGTTTGGTGGTAGCGTCAACTGTAAAAACGTCGTGCTGACTGCCAACGGAGATGACTCAGTCGACTGGGCTGACGGCTGGAGCGGTAAACTGCAGTTTGTGCTGGTTAAACATGCTGCCGATGGCGCCAAAGCAAACCGTGGTATCGAAGCAGATAACCAGTCCGGTAATTTTACAGCCACCCCGGTGTCAAACCCGACCATTGCCAATATGACCATTATTGGTAACAGCTTTGATGGTGATGACGATTCAGAAGGTATTCTGTTACGCGCCGGCACTAACGCCCAGTTAGCCAATTTCGTGGTAACCGGCCCGGCCGGGATGGGCGAATGTCTGGAATTTGACTCTAACGAAACCAAAGCCTTAGCTGCCGCGGGCTCATTGACCATGACTCACTCTGTCATTGCCTGCCCGGAACCCTTTAAAGGTGACCTTGGCAATGGCACCACCACTGCACAGTGGTTCCTGGCCCAGAGTGGCAATAGCGTTGCTCCTAGTCAGGCTGCGGTGCTCAACGGCATTTATACCATTGATGCCACCACGGCCAAAGATATGTCTGCGGTTAACAGCTTTTTCGACGCAGTTAACTTTATCGGTGCAGTTGAAGCGGGTAACGACTGGACTGCTGGCTGGACTGTTGGCTTAGAAGACTAACCAGGCCGGCACTGCCGGGGCAACCCGGCAGTGCCTTTTCTTATTCGGACATCAGACAGATCAAGACTCGAAACCGTTTTAAGCTGATAGGACAAGTTCAGATGAGCAGCATGCAAAAGTTTAATTTCAGTCGTTTAGGCCAGAGTGTGTTGCTGGCCCTTAGCACAGCAGGCGCCCTGGTATCACTGAGCGCTTTTGCTCAGGAAGCAGCGCCAGCGCCAGCGCCAACGCCAACCCAGAGTCAGGAAGACGTCGAGCGCATTTCAGTATCCGGTCGGCTGATGAGCTCTGCAGCCTCCGCAGCGGCAGAACGCCGTGAACAGCCTTATGTAGCAGAAGTGCTTGGCATGGAGCAAATTTCCCGGGCCGGTGACAGCAATGCGGCCGCCGCCCTGCGCCGGGTTACCGGCTTAACCCTGGTAAAAGATAAGTTTATTTATGTTCGTGGCTTAGGAGAGCGGTATTCCAGCACCTTATTAAATGGCGCCATGGTACCAAGCCCGGACCCGACCCGTAACGTTATTCCGCTGGATATGTTTCCGGCCGGCATTATTGAAAGTCTGGTGGTACAAAAAGCCTATTCCCCTGAGCTACCGGCCGCCTTTGGTGGCGGTAATGTCAATATTCGTACTACCGCTATTCCACTGCAAACCAGCTTTAATGTCGCGCTGGGTATCGGCTATAACAGCCTGAACAACCAAGATGGCTTTGACTATGCCGGTGGCAGCGATGACTGGCGTGGTGACGATGATGGTCAGCGTAGCATTTCCCCACGGCTTGCTCTGGCGCAGCAGCAATATGGCGTGCTGACACCGGTGAATATCGCGGAAGCGCTGGGTGGTATCAATGCAGTCAATCTGGCGCAGGCAGAGACCATTGTCCGTGAGCTGGGAACTGCTTTTAACCGTGATATTGATATTAACCGTACCACAGTAAAGCCTGATTTCGATGCCAGTGCCTCGTTTGGCACCCGCTTCGATCTGGCCAGGAATGTGGTTTTCGGGGTAATGACCGGTCTGAGTTACGATCGCTCAACTGAAAATATTGAACAGCGCGAGCGTTACTACTCAGTGTCCGGTGAGAATCTGGTACCGCTTAACCGGTACGATGATATTAAAGGTACTGAACATCAGGTTAAGTTGTCCGGAATGCTGAACTTTGGCCTGGAGCTGGGGGTGGATCACCGGCTGGAAACCTCAACGATTTATCTGAGTGACACCAAAGACGAGATTAAAATTAAAAACGGTGACAGTATCGAAACCATTAACGAGACTAACCGTTCAAATACTGATACCAGTATTCTGTATGAAGAGCGCACCATGCTCAGCAATCAGTTGCGTGGTAAGCACAACTTCCCCTACCTGATGGATTTAGCGCTCGACTGGCAATATACCGATGCCAGGGCACGGCGCAACGCCCCGGGTGAAGTGGAATATCGCTATCTGAATGAAACGCGCGACGATGGCACCGTGTTTTCTTTCCTGCGCCGTAATCAGAATGCGGTAAATTATAGTTTCAGTGATATGAAGGATAACACTGAAAACCTGAGCTGGGATCTGCAACTGCCCCTGACCCTGGGTAAAGCTGAGCTCGTCCTAACCGGTGGCTATAGTTACTTTGAACGCAACCGTAATGCCCAGACCGATCGTTTTAATTTTGATACTGTGGGCTATAGTCTGGCGCAACTGTCAGGCCGCTTTTCAGAGATATTCTCCGACAGCGCTATTTTAAACCCGGCTAATCGTTTCAAAGTCTCTAACGTCACTACTCAGGCTGATGACTATCTGGCCGCCCAGATGATTGATGCCGGTTTTGGCGCACTGGAACTGAATTACGACTATCTGCTGCGGTTAAATATTGGCGTTCGCTACGAGGACTTCAAACAAATTTCGTTGCCACTGGCCGCAGATGGCAGCGTCAGCGGCACTCTTACCGACTCGGTATTACAGGAAGATGGCTGGTACCCGGCACTATCTTTAACCTGGTTTGTAAATGACGACCTGCAGGCCCGTTTTGGTTACAGCAAAACTGTGGTGCGGCCAGATTTACGGGAAGTCACCCCGGTATTATATGTTGACCCGTTAACCGACTTTAAGGTAACCGGTTTCGCCGGACTGCAAAGTACAGACATCAGCAGTTTTGATGTCCGTCTGGAATGGTATTATGACAACAGCAATTACAGCATCGGGGCATTTTATAAGGATCTGGAAAATCCGATTGAAGCCATTGAATTATCTGGCTCAGATGGTAACCTGTTAATGTCGTTCCGCAATGCACAAAGCGGCACGGTCTATGGTGTTGAAGCAGAATTTTTGCAGCAGCTTGATATGTTCACCGGCAACTTTGGGCAGTTCGCCAATAACTTTTTTGTAGCAGGTAACCTGACAGTCAGCGAGTCAGAGATCAGCATCCAGCGTTTCCCGGGCGCCGATCTAACTAATCTGACCCGGGGGTTAAGCGGCCATTCTAAGTACGTTGCCAATTTGCAGCTGGGTTTTGACTCTGACAATAACAGCCATAATGCCACCCTGACCTATAACGTATTTGGTAAACGGATCGCCTTTGCCGGTGTCAACGACAAAGACGATGCCTTTGAACAGCCTTTCCATTCACTGGATTTCACCTACGGTTACACGCCGCTGGAGAATCTGACAATGAAAGTGGGCATAAAAAACCTGCTGGATGATGAAGTGGAAATTCTGCAACAGGGTGAAATCCTGCAGCAACGCACCGAGGGGCAGAGTTACAGTTTAAGCGTATCCTACCGCTACTGAACCACTCATTGCTGTAGCGGGCTTGGATTACCGTTCAAAAAAAACGCCGGTCTTAGACCGGCGATTTTTTCTGAGCAAGTGCTTAGAATTTATGTTTGATACCCACTGCCAGGTAATCACGATCCGGTGCTGTCACATCCAGATTAAAACTGCTGTACCAGGCAAACAAGGTAGTATTCTTACCCGCCTTATAATCAACCCCAACACTGACTGCATCATCATCTTCCAGCGTCTGGTACTGCGCCTTTAACTCTGTTTTACCCAATGGGTAAGCGGCATTCAGCAGCCAGCCGTCCTGTTCAACACCACTGACAATATTTTCCTGGGTATGGTACATCGCGCCAAGTTTAAACCCGGCCAGTTTACCCTGGGCCTGAGCCCGCATGGCATCATAGCCGGCAACCTCTGAATCCATGGCAACAGCGGCGTAAAAATGACTGTCTTTCAGATTTTCATCACCATAATATACCGAAGCTGACAACGCGTCTTCGGCATCGGCGGCATCTTCCATCACATACGTTATTTGCGCCCCGAAACCATTAAAGGTTGGCGTGTAATAGGTCACCGAATCACTGGCCCGTACTTCACCACGCCACAGCGCCTTTACATCGGCCTCGTAATCATTGAACAAATCAATTTTACCCTGCGCATCTTTTAATGCGGTGTCATGACGGCCGAGCCGCACTTCACCAAAGTTGCCTCTTAACCCGACATACTGGTTACGCGACGTAATATTCTCGCTGCCACCAACATCAGCCAGGTCGACAGCCCATTCCAGCTGATAAACCAGGGTCAGACCATGCTCCAGTACAAAGTCACCTTTTAAACCAAAGCGCGAGGCATTGCTTTTTAATTCAGAAAAACGACCATCGCCCTCATCACTGGACTGAGCCGACACATTTAACTGACCATAAACCGTCACCGGATCGGCTTGTACTGTCGTTACACCTGCTAAAACCAGTGCTACTGCTATTGCTGTTTTCTTCATATTCTGTACCTGTGTTAATATCGTAGTTAATGCCGCTGGAACAATAATTACTGCTGTTATTGACGGTGGCTATCATATGGCCGCTTTATGACAAAAAGATTACAAGGTGGCACTTTTATGACTTCTAAATGATACTATTATGACGAGGATCATTAGCTTCGGCCTTGATTAAGCGAAAGTATTTATCAAATCTACCCAATAGCCAACACTAATGATTAAAAAAATAAAAAAGGAGCGTCAGCTCCTTTTTTATTAAACCTCATCAGGCTTAGCCATAACGGCCGGTAATATAATCTTCGGTCCGCTTATTGCGGGGGTTGGTAAACACTTCGTTGGTCGCACCGATTTCAATTAAGTCACCCAGATGGAAAAAAGCGGTGCGGTCTGATACCCGTGCAGCCTGTTGCATATTATGGGTCACGATTACGATAGTGAAATTTTGTTTCAACTCGTCAATTAATTCTTCAATAATTGACGTGGCAATCGGGTCCAGCGCGGAGCAGGGTTCGTCCATTAAAATCACATCCGGGCTGACCGCGATGCTGCGGGCAATACACAGCCGCTGTTGCTGACCACCCGATAAACCCGTGCCCGGCTGATCCAGCCGATCTTTGACTTCGTTCCAAAGCCCGGCCCGACGTAAGCTGCTTTCAACCACATCATCCAGTTCAGATTTACGGCTGGCCAGGCCGTGCAAACGCGGGCCATAGGCAATATTCTCGTAAATAGACTTTGGAAAAGGGTTCGGTTTCTGAAATACCATCCCCACTTGCGCCCGCAGCTGAACCACATCAAGCGAAGGATCATAGATATCTCGGCCATCCATTTTAATACTGCCGGTTACCCGGCAAATATCAATGGTGTCATTCATCCGGTTCAGGCAGCGTAAAAACGTCGATTTACCACAGCCAGAGGGACCGATAAAAGCGATAACCTCGTTTTCAATAACATCAAGGTTTACACCATGAATAGCCTCGTTGTCACCGTAAAACACCTTGACATCCCGCGCTGTCATTTTTACCTTGCTGCCGCTATTGGTCTCTGTTGCTGTCATCGCTAAATCCGCCATTGTTACATCGTATTCGGTTAGGGTTACATCTTGTTCAGTTAAGATGCCGGTAGTAGCTTGGGTACTTGTGCTAAGCAGTTACCAGCGTTTCTCGTATTTTTTGCGCAGCCATATCGCCAGAGCATTTAATGACAACATTAACGCCAGCAGCACAATAATAGCAGCAGAGGTTCGCGCTTCAAAAAAGTTACGCAGCTCATTACCCTGCCACAAATAAATTTGTACCGGTAACGCCGTTGATTGCTCAAAAGGCCCGGTTGGTATCTGGGCTACGAAGGACTTCATACCAATTAATAACAAAGGTGCTGTCTCACCGAGGGCCTGTGCCACCCCGATGATGGCCCCGGTTAAAATCCCGGGCACCGCCAGCGGCAACACATGGTGGAATATCGCTTGCATTTTCGACGCCCCAAGACCCAGCGCAGCCTGTCGGATAGATGGCGGTATGGCTTTCAGGGTTGAGCGGGTAGCAATAATCACTGTAGGTAAGGTCATTAAACTCAGCACCAGACCACCAACAACCGGTGCTGACATCGGTAGATTAAACCAGCCGATAAATACCGACGCGCCAAGCAAGCCGAAAACAATTGACGGCACCGCAGCCAGATTATTAATGTTCACTTCCACTAAATCGGTTAGCTTATTTTTCGGAGCGAATTCTTCCAGATAAATGGCAGCAGCCACCCCCATTGGCACGGCAAGAAATATCACCACCAGCATCATATACAGCGACCCCATAAAAGCACCAGCCAAGCCGGCTGAGGCCAATGAGCTGCGCGAATCCGGGTTCATAAATAACGCAAAGCTGAAGCGATTCTCAATGATGCCCTGCTCTGCCAACATGGTTACCCATTCCCGTACTTTTGGACTGAGCTGTTGCTGTGAGTCAGGCAGGTCGCGGTCAATATTACCTTTTAACCAGACATCGATGTTGGCATCGGTCAGCAGATGAACTGTTCTGGTCTGGCCGATAATATCCGGATTCTCGATCACCATATCGCGCAATGCATAACGCTCACCAGAGGTAACAATCCGGGCCGCATCACGCCGGTGCTGGCGCTCTGATGCTTCCGGTATCACCTTAGACAAGCCTTCCAGAATTATCCGGTTGAAATTGACCATACCCACTTCAGTCTGCCACTCAAGGTAGCGCTGCCGGAAGGCATTTTCCGTTTCACCTGGCTGCTGAACCGGCTTATCGCTGATCTGAATAATTTCCGGATCAAAGTAAATATCCAGCGTAATGGCAGATTGCCAGAATGCCGGAATACCTCTGGCAAAAATATTAATGAATAAAATGGCTACCAGGGCCAGGCTGATGACAACGGCAATCAGACCAACGCTTTTAAACATTTTTTCCTGACGATGGCGCCGGGTTAATGACGCAGCGACTTTCTGCTGGGTTTTGCTCAACGGCGCTGCCTGCTCTGCTGCATCAGCTGGGTTCATATTATGCTCAGTCATAAGTTACTCGTATTGTTCCCGGTATTTACGCACGATAACCAGCGCCACCACGTTCAGCAGCAAGGTAATAACAAATAACGTCAGCCCCAGCGCAAACGCTACCAGAGACTGCGGACTGGCGAAGTCATTATCACCAGTCAACTGATTAACAATGGTCACCGTCACCGTTGATACCGCCTCAAACGGATTAGCGGTAAGAGCCGGACTGTTACCTGCCGCCAGCACCACAATCATCGTCTCACCAATCGCCCGGCTTGCTGCCAGCAGTACTGCACCAACAATACCGGGCAAAGCGGCGGGCAACACGACCTTGCGAACAGTTTCTGATTTAGTGGCACCGAGCCCCAGTGACGCATCGCGCAGTGCTTTGGGGACTTGGGTAATGATGTCATCAGACAGCGATGAGATAAACGGAATAATCATAATGCCCATTACCACACCGGCTGTCAGCGCTGAGGTTGCGCGGATAGTCAGACCGATACTGGCCCCAAAATCCGCTAAAAAAGGCCCCACCGTCACCAGGGCAAAAAAACCATAAACAATAGTAGGAATGCCCGCCAGAACTTCAATAACAGGCTTGGCTGTGGCCCGGAATTTAGCCGGCGCATACTCTGCCAGATAAATCGCCACCATTAATCCCAGAGGAATGGCCACCAACAGCGCAATAACAGCGACCAGCATAGTGCCGGATAACAAAGGCAATAAGCCAAAACTACCCTGACTACCAGTAAGTGAACCTTCACTTACGCCCGTGGTAGAAAAGCGGGGATTCCAGGTGGTACCAAAGAAAAAATCTGCTGGCGGAATAAACGTGAAAAACTTAATGGTTTCTCCCACCATCGACAACACAATGCCAATGGTCGTTAAAATAGCAACAGTGGAGCAGATAATCAGCACGGCTTTAATCGTCCGCTCTATCTGATGGCGGGCTCTGAGCTGCGGCTGGATCCGTTTGTAACTGAAAAATAAGCCTGCCGCCGCTATTGCGGCCATCAGTCCGGTTAACAATAATGCACTACTGCTTTTCAGCTGCTGCATATAGGCAGCAGCTGCCAGTTCCCATTGCTCAGCTTGCGCTACCACACCAAAATTAGTCGCAAGATTGCTGATCCGGCGCATAACCACATCGGCATTCATCCCCTCAGCTGCCAGCACTTCTGGCGGTAACTGGGCAGCGACCATGTTATTGATCACACCGGGTGCCACTAATGCCCAAATCAGCAGAATAAAAAATGCAGGAATAACGGCCCATAACCCGACCATCATGCCGTAATGATGCGGCCTGGAGTGCATTTTTTGCTGCGGGTTAACTGCCGCCACCTTGCGACTACGTACCATGCCAAGTTGATAGCCCACTGCCATCAACGCCAGCAACAGTACAATTAACGAAAAATTACTCATGCTTGCTCCATTCACCAATCCGGGTTATCCCACTGGGAAACGACTTCATTATTTAAGCCGCGCCAGCTTAGCGCGTCAATATTGCAGTTTTATTACAGTCGCTGTCATATATTTGAAATAGAAAAAGAGGACCTGCAGGCCCTCTTCTTCATATTTACTGAGCTGACGGCGTTATAGCGTTTTTGGTGCGCGGATCCTCGCCAGCATTTCGGCACGCTCATCATCATCCAGCGGAATTAAACCGGCTGCTTCAAGGGGGCTGCCAAATCCTGACACCGCATCAGAGACAAAGTACTCAGCAAATTCTTTTAAACCCGGGATAACACCAATATGTTCCCCTTTAACATAAAAGAACAATGGCCGTGATACCGGGTAAGTCCCCTCAATAATATTATCAACAGTCGGCTCAATGCCATTTACTGTTGCAACTTTAATCCGGTCACGGTTCGCTTCATAGAAACTTAAACCAAACACACCCAGGGCATTTTTCTGTGCCTGTAGTCTTGCCAGGGTTTCAGTATAGTCACCGGCAATCTCAATAACACGGCCATCAGTGCGCATTGCTAAACAAAAATTATTTTGTTCATCTTTGGGCAGGGCTTGCACTTCAGCAAAGGTTTTGCAGCCATCAAGAATAACTTTTTCTTCGTAGACTTCACGGGTACCGTGGTTAGAACCAGGTATCGCCAGTAGAATGTCCTGATCAGGTAGTGACTTATCAATTTGCTGCCAGTTAGTGAAGGGATTGGCAACCATTTTACCATTTTGAGGTACCTGAGCCGCCTGAGCCAGGAACACATGCTCCGGCTTCAATTTAAAAATGCCGGCATCAATCCGCGATGCAAACACAATACCGTCATAGCCAACTTTAACTTCAATAATTTTGTTAACACCATTCTCTTTACAGGCAGTCACTTCAGCCGGTCTGATTTGCCGTGACGCGTTAGCGATATCAATAGTGTTAGTACCGACACCCTGACAGAATTGACGCAAGCCACCTGAAGATCCGCCTGAGCCGACGACCGGTGTGCGGAACTGGGCAAAATTATTGCCAAACTCTTCTGCCGCAATAGAAGCAAAAGGCAGCACAGTAGACGAACCTGCCACCTGCACTGTATCACGGTTGGCGTGAGCCTGCCCTGCAAACGCCAGGCTGACGGCTGAAGCGACAATCAGTTTAGTAAGCTTGTTCATTTTCATTTGATAAATCCTCGGCTAAAAATAGGCTTTTAATGATAGACAGTATGCAATACTTTTATTTCAGTAATATGACAATCTGATTTAAAAAAACGGTATCGGCAAAGATATCTGCCCGCTTGTTAAACTTTAAAGGCCTGACAGCCCTCAGCCAGTTCTCTGGCTAATGTGTTGAGCTGTTCACTGGCATCAGAAGATCGCGCTGCTTCATGATTCAGCTGGCGAATATCGTCATTAAGTAAGGTAATACTGTCGGCAATAGCGGTAGCGACCTGTTGCTGTTCGGCGGTTGCTACTGAAATTTCGGCATTAAGCCGGACAATTTGCTGTACCGCAGCGGCTATCTGCTGGAACATCTGATCAGTCTGACGAGACAGTCCGACACTGTCGCTGGCCTGGGCAGCTGCCTCAGCCATTGCACTCACCGCTGAATCTGCCTGTTGCTGTAACTTACTTATCATTGTCCGGATAGACTCGGTCGCCTGTTGGGTGTTGGCAGACAACATCCGAACTTCATCTGCCACGACTGAAAACCCGCGGCCGGCCTCGCCGGCCCGCGCGGCCTCAATCGCTGCATTCAGGGCAAGCAAATTGGTTTGCTCTGAAATTTTCCGGATTACCTCAAGCACACCGGATATCTGGCTACTGTCCTTCTGCAGCTGGCTGATAACGTTACTGGCCTGCAACATTTTCTGCTCTAACAGCTCAATCGTTGCCATACTGCTTGCCGCTACCAGACTACCATCATGGCTGAATTGCGCCGCCTGCTCGGCCCGGTTTGCTGCACTTTTGCCATTTTCAGCCACCTGGCGGATAGCCATGCTCATTTGCTCCACCGCGGCGGCTACCTGGCTAACCTGCCCGGTTTGCCGGGCAGATCCGCTGCTGACTTCGACGCTTACCGCCGCCACCTCTTCTGACTGCTCGTTAAGCGCCTCAGCACTGCTGCCAAGGTTATGGATCAGCCCGGCAAACGTCTGTAACATGGTATTAAGTGCGCCGGCAGCCTTAGCAATTTCATCCTGACCTTTATCGTTAGCCCGCAGTTGCAAATTCGATTGCTGCGCAACCTGCAATAACAGACGCTGCAACGCATTAAGTGGCCCGCAGACAGAACGCTGGATCGCAAACACCAGCGCGGCGATGGCCAGTAGCAGCATGACGCCACCAAATAAATAAAACCTGAGCAAGCTGTCAGTGAACTGCACGGACTGATCCCTTACTATGGCGCCGGCTAAAATTTGCTGCTGGATAAAAGCATCAGCTAACTGCGCAAAGCCGGTAATTCTGCGCTCTGTTTCAGCCGTTATCGTCGACTCATTTAAAATGCGCACCAGCAGTGCATCCGTACCGGCAAACGCCAACCACTCTTCATACTGTTTGATCGCGCCGGCGAATGCGTCATCCAGTGCCTGATAGGTCGCTTCATCATCAAGCCTGGGCCGTTTTGCTGTAAAATTCTGCCAATGCAGTTTTGCCTGCTCCAGCTGTGACAGCACGGTCGTTCTTGTATTTTCAGCCGATGCCCAACCGGTACGATATTTACGGATCTCTATTAAGCCCTGCTGCTGGATAATTTTCTGAGCACTCATGACATCTGACAATATGACCAGATGCTGATCATACAGTTGGTGAAACAGTCTGTCTTTGGTCTGAGCAGCCCAGAAACTGGCAACCAGCACCAGCGCCAGTACCAGCAGAGGCAGCAGACCGAGTAATAAAATGCGTTGGGATATTTTCAGCTTGGCTAACATAACGGCTTCTCAGACAACGGTTATCGTCTGAGATTACGCCTGTAAAATGACATTTTTATGACGGATCTTAGCTTAATCGGGACAAAATCTGCTTTAAGCCTGCAAAAAAAAACCACCCGGCGGGTGGATTTTTACTGAGAGTCTGAGCTGCTATTTTTCGTCTTTCGTTACCGCCACGCGTTTGGTGGGCGGGTTTAACCAGACCACATGACCAGTATGGGCGGAAGTACGGGTTAAACTATTAGTTTCAGTTAAACGGTCATTGTCTACCACATAGGTATATTGCTGTTTGCTCAGGCTGGAGCATCCGCTCAAACCCAGCATAGTGACTGCTGCCAAAACGGCTATCAGTTGTTTGTTATTTATTTTCATTGCTGACCTCCTGCTACGTCTTACCCAGACTATAGTCAGCACAGCAGCGGCTGTCTAGCATATTTTTATTACAGTTTAGTGAAGGTTGAGGAAATTTTCTAAATCTAATTAAGCTTTTGTTTTTAATATGATTTTCAAACTTAAAACACTATGTCAGCCGTCATAAAAAAGTCATGTTGTTTAAAATAATGTAAATTGATTTTTGGCCATTCAGTGATCAGCGAGGAAGGCGCGGTTGCAACTCAACCCGTGAAGAATGACCACTGCTTACTCTGGCCATAAAAATAGCTTGTCTGGCAAGATTAGTACTGTGCTCGGCAATTCGCTCCAGTGCTCTGGCCACCCAGTTGACACTGAGAGTGGCATCTAACTGAGCCGCCTGTTGCTGTTCAGCCAGATTGCCACGCAGAATGGCGCCGTAACATTGATGCACAGCAGGTGCTATACTGAGCGCCTGCTCCGCCATGACAATATCGCGCTGATGCAATGCCGCCAGTGCCAAGCCCATTATAGTGCCAACCGGCTTTGCGAGCGTGCTAATCGCTGCCAACTGCTTTGCCGAAGGCGGCGTTGCGGTATACAACAGTACCTGCTGGGCAATCTGGACGTTTTGATGACAAATCTGCTCGATATCACTGATCGCCTTTAACAGCGCCAGCACCAGTCTCAGATCGCGGTTACTGGCTGTGTGACTTAACATATCCAGACAATGATCATCCATTGCCAGCTCGAAGTCCTGAGCGCGTTGCAGCTGACTCAGCACCTGCTGCGCCAGACGCACATCATTGTGCTGATAAGCATTTAATGCCTGCTCATATTGCTGCAGTGCCAACTCACTGACGGCGTGCAACCGCTGCCGGGCCTGCGCCATGTCAGCACTGAAATCGGCTCTACCGTTGTCAGGCTCTGCCTGGTCACGCTGTGATTCAGACTGATTTCTGTTGGTCACTCTTGTCTCCTGTGTCCGACGTAACGGCATCTTAACGCTGCCGCGTGTAGTGGTAAAGCACAGCTTATCAGCTCAGAGTGCAGCACAGCTAAAATCTGAGCGACCGCTTGACATATGATATTATGCATATATGATTTATCGCATATAAAGCAACTGGTGCGACAGCCCTATGTTAAATCCCCTGCTATTTTATAAAGCGCTGGCCGATGATACCCGGTTAAAAAGCCTGTTGTTAATTACTGAGCAACAAGAGCTGTGTGTTTGTGAGTTGATGACTGCACTGGAGCAGAGCCAGCCAAAAATCTCCCGCCATCTGGCCCAGCTGCGAAAAGCGAATATCCTGCAGGACAGGCGCAGTGGTCAGTGGGTATTTTATTCACTGCATCCTGAACTGCCAGCCTGGGCGCATCAGGTATTGCAGCACACACTGC
>NZ_JAWVZF010000033.1:0-21547 GCF_033722355.1 Arsukibacterium sp.
CAGAAACTGCGGGGTCCAGTAACTTACCCGGTTAAAGCGGTAAGGTGAATCAGATACCTGACCGGCCGCCGCCGCATTACGGAATTCACGCGGATACGCCCAGATCACGGTCGGTAGCGGACCGTCCCGTTTGGCATCGTAACCCGCCGGTAAAATCAGGTTAGCTGACATTGGCACGCCGTCTGCGCGCTGGTAATTAATCAGTTCGCGGCTTATGCCCAGCGTATGCGGCATCGGGTGTGGGGTATCGGTTAATGCCGTCAGTTCACCGCTTTGCAAATCCCGCAAATAAAAGTCAGCCGGCTCGGTGGGCGCTTCGCGCTGAGTCAGCAATTTACCGCTTGGCAGCAGAGTAATCGGGTATTCATAATAGGGCGCCTCTGAGCGCCACAGCCGCTCGGTATCACCGCTTGCCAGGTCATATTTATCAATAAAAGGTCGGTTACCTTGTTCAGATGCCCCCACTGCCGTCAGGTAAATATGGCCCTGCTCCAGCCGCAATAAGCGCTGGCCATTGTCGGCGGTGGTCATTAACGGCCGACCCGGGTCTGCGTAGCGGTCTTCAGTAGAGCGCTGCCATAATAAACGGGGCTTAGCGCTGCCATCCGGGCTGATTAACCAGACTTTTTCCTGCCGATCCTGCCACCAGCCTTCGTATACCAGTGCGGTACCCGCGTTGGCCGCCAGTAAGTCACGGAAGCGAAACGCCATATCCAGCAGTTTCATCGGTTCGGCTGTGAAAGGCGCAGCCAGTTGCCACAACTGATCCCGCACTTCGGCTTCATTTGCCGGGTCGCCGCCATCTGCCGCAGTAGCCCAGTATAAGGTTGCCGGGGCATCGTTACGCCAGCTGACACTGCGCGGGCCGGTAACCACGGCATCAAAGGCGATAGGCAGATTATCGGCTACCGGTTGCTGCGCCACCGTGTAGCTGACCTCACCAGCCAGGTTCCACACTTCTGTGGTGGTGGCAAAACGGTAGATCGGGACTGCATACGAGAAAGGGGGTACTACGCGGCTAATCAGAATATGCTGATTATCCGGTGACAGGCTGAAACTGCGGAGAAGCGCCGGTTGACCAATGGTTGTTACCTTATTTTTCAGGGAAATTTTAACCAGCTGACTGCTGAAGTAATGGCTGAACAGCGCCTCGTCATGAGCATCTTCCAGTAAGTCCTGATAGGTGCGGGCCGGTGCCGTGCGACCCCGGGCTTCGGTAACAACCGGTCCGGCCGGCACGGTCGGCGCGACAGGGGTTGCCGGCCGATTTTCAGATACTGCCAGCAGATAAACCGCATTGCTGTTAGCCGCCCATTCTAACCGGGCACCCTGCACAGCGTTCGGCTGCACCTTACCCCAGCGTTTGGCAGTGGCATTTTTGGTATCAATCCGCCACAGGCTGCTGGCATTTTCTGCCAGTTGCACCAGCGCGATATAACGGCTGTCCGGTGACCATTCAGCTGCTATCACTTTCAGATTCGCTGGCAGGCCTTTAATCTCACGGCTTTTACCACTGGCAATATCAATCAGCTTAACACCCGCGATGTAACGGGGCTGACTGGGACCATTGTTAGCAGGGTTAATCCGCACACCCGCCAACCGGTGCTCGGGTGCAGCCAGGTCAGTCAGGCTGGGCAATGCCGGAAACTGTAAACTCAGTAGCACGCTGCCATCCGGGCTTAAGCTGGCACCGGGAGAAGGGGCAGCATCCACAATAGCGGTGACGTCAGCTGCCGGCTCGCGGTAACCGGTATCCACCGCTGCCGCGTGCAGCTGGCTGCAGAGTAACAGCAGCATCAGGCTAAAAGGTAGCACGACCAATTTTTTCATTATTTTATTCCTGTTCATTTCCCAGAATACTCAGGCAAACGCAATTTACCTGCGCTTTGCCACATCGCTGTCTTACCAGATTTTCACCCGGACATCGTCTTCCCGGTACATGGCATCACCTGGCTTAACCTCAAATGCCTGATAAAACTCCGGCATATTCGACAGCACCCCCAGCACCCGGTACATCCCCGGCGAATGCGGGCCGGTGATAACCTGCTGCCGCAATGCCTCATCACGGAATTTGATCCGCCATACCTGTGCCCAGCCCATAAAGAACCGTTGTTCCGGGGTGAAACCATCAATAATGGTGTCACTCTGCCCCTGCGTTGCATTCTGATAAGCGCGGTAAGCTACTGTTAAGCCGCCTAAATCGGCGATATTTTCACCAAGGCCTAACGCCCCCTGCAGACGCAGATCATCAATCGGGTTAAAGTTGTTGTACTGATCGATCATCCGCTGTGCCCGGGCGCGGAACTGGCTTTCGTCTTCAGGTACCCACCAGTCACGCAGGTTACCGTCACCGTCAGAGCGGCGGCCCTGATCATCAAAACCATGGGTAAACTCATGACCAATCACCCCGCCAATGGCACCGTAATTCACCGCATCATCTGCTGCTACATTGAAAAACGGTGGCTGCAAAATGGCGGCCGGGAACACGATTTCATTCATTGTTGAGCTGTAATAGGCATTAACGGTTTGTGGCGTCATACCCCATTCATCCCGGTTCACCGGCTGGCCCAGCCGGTCGACCATCCGCTGATATTCACAGTCGGCACTACGGCGCAGATTGCCGATTAAATCGTCGGCGCTGATGTTGACACAATCGTAATCGCGCCAGACATCCGGATAACCGATTTTAGTATTAAATTTCGCCAGTTTGGCCTGCGCTTCCACCTTGGTTGCCGGGCTCATCCACTCCAGCTCGTCGATAGATTCTTTAAACGCAACCCGCAGGTTTTCAATCATTTCATCCATCCGCGCTTTGGCTTCCGGCTGAAAATGCTGCTCAACGTATTTTTTGCCAACCATAAAGCCCAGGTTGCTTTCCACGGTGCTGACCGCACGTTTCTCACGGCTGCGCTGCTCCTGCAGCCCGCTTAAAACACGGCCGTAAAAATCAAAACTGGCGTTAACAAAAGGCTCACTCAGATTATTGGCATTGGCCCGCAGCAGATGAAATTTTAAGTACTGCTGCCAGTGTGCCAGCGGCACTTCAGCCTGAATGCCGGCGAATGCCTTAACGTAACCTGGCTGGCGCACCACGATATGTTCAATCTCACCCAAATCTGCCGCCGTCAGAAAACGAACCCAGTCAAAACCGGGGGCCAGTGCCGCTAACTCTGCCTTGCTTAGCTTGTTGTATGTGGCATTGCGGTCACGGTTCTGGATCCGGCTCCACTGTGCCTCCGCCAGCCTGGTTTCGATTGCCAGAATATTTTCTGCCGCCTGGCCGGGATTATCCCAGCCCGCCAGCTGCCATAACTGTTCAATAAAGCGGCCATACTGGGCCAGCAATACCTTACTGCGCTCATCATCTTTTAAGTAATAATCACGATCCGGCATGCCGAGGCCAGCCTGGCTGGCGCCGGTAATATACTGATCAGACTGGCGCTGATCCTGGCCGACATAAACAGCCAGCGGCGTGCCAAAACGGTAGCGCTGATTTTCACCCCAGTAGGTTGTTAAATCCGCAGCCGTTTTTATCTCATCAATCCGGCTGATTTCATCGTTTAACGGTGTCAGGCCCAACGCATTAATCCGCGCCTCATCCAGAAAAGAGCGGTATAAATCTGCTATTTTCTGGTCATCTGAGCCTTTGATATGCTGGCCGGCAGCCAGCTGCTGAATAATCGCCAGTACCTGCTTTTCGGCATTTTCTCTGAGTTCATCAAAACTGCCCCAGCGCGCCTTGTCACCCGGGATCTCAGTATTGGCTAACCAGTTACCATTGACATAACGGAAGAAATCCTGCTGCGGCGCGACGCTGGTGTCCATATTGGTGGGGTTGATGCCAGAGGATAACGCTTGTGTTGCCGGTTGCGGCGACATCGTGGCAGCTTGCTCTGCCTGATTAGCGGTTTCAGGCTGGCTGCAGGCGGCCAGACCCAGCGACAGGGCGACACCTAATGCCAGAGCGGATACTTTATTCATAATGGTTCCTTGGATGTATGCTGTTATTTTTAATTTTAACCGAGTGTAAAAGGTCTGCCCTGGTTGTAAAGCAGGGCAGGTCAGCCGGCGCTCAGCTTGCGACAAAAAGCAAACTTAGCTTACTTATCCGGTTTTACTTGAATTACGTCCGCTTTTTCAGCAGGATCAGTGCAGGCTTTTCATCGCAGGATAGTTTCATGACAAACAGCACTATGGTAAACACCGCATTAACCTCTGTGGCGGGCATCCCCTCTTTTTTAGCTTATTTTGCGCTGGCAGTGGTGTTGCTGCTGCTGTTTATCCGGCTTTACACCTGGGTTACCCCACATGATGAGTTGGCGCTGATCCGGTCAAATAATCCGGCAGCAGCCATCGCTTTTGCGGGCGCCCTGACAGGCTTTGCCTGGCCGCTGGCCAGCGCTATTACCCATTCCATGTCACTGCTTGACTGTGCTATCTGGGGCGCAGTCGCACTGGTTGTTCAGGTACTGACATTTTTATTAAGCAGCGCTGTGCTGAAACAACTACCGCAACGTATTACCCAGGGTGAATTAGCGGCCGGCATTTATGCTGCCGGATGCTCTGTTACCATAGGTATATTAAACGCTGCCTGCATGAGTTATTAAGGAGTCGCAAATGACATTACGCCAAAGTAAGCGCAGCCAGAAAGCGGCGCTGATTTTTATGTTACCGGCTACCGGCCTGGCATTAAATGGCTGTGCAGAGAAGCAGGTGACCGCACAGGTATTCAGCACGCCGGAAGAGTGTGCGGCATATTACAACCCGCCTGCCCAATGCCAGGCGGCGTTTGCCGAAGCCGAACAGTTACACCCGAAAGTGGCGCCGCGTTATGCCAATAAACAGGAGTGCGAAGCCGACTTCGGGGCAGGCCAGTGTGAAACCGCGCCTGAGCAGCATCAGCAGGGCAGTTTTTTTATGCCGATGATGATGGGCTTTATGGCGGGCCAGATGCTGAACCGTGGTGGTTTAGCCCCCGCTACAGGCCAGACTGGCCAGCAAACAGCCGCAGCAAGCGGCCGCAACACTGTCCCTACCCAGCCCCTGTATAAATCACGTGATGATCGCAATACCTTTCGCACAGCCACGAATACCGCAGTCGCCAGCCAGCCCGGCACCACCACGGTCCGCCCTTCTGCGGTGCAACCCAAACCGGCCACCCTGGCCCGGCGCGGCGGCTTTGGCGCTCAGGCAGCGCAGCGCAACACGAACCGTAGTTACGGAGGCTGATTGTAGTGAAACGGCACAATATTTCTCCCCGTCCCGGCTGGCAGGACTTTGCCAGTAGTGTCGGTTTTGCATTTCATACCATTGATGGTGAGCCCTACTGGGATGAGAGTGCCTATTATCAGTTCAGTCTGGCCCAAATTGAACAGGATTTAGAAGCCCCCACTGAAGAATTGCATCAGATGGCACTGGATTTGGTGCCCGACATTCTGGCAGATGAAAAATTACTGCGGCAACTGGCTATTCCAGAGCGGTTCTGGGACTACATTGCGGCAAGCTGGCGCAGCGGCGAGCCCCATTTATACGGCAGGATGGACTTCAGCTATGATGGTCAGAGCCCGGCGAAACTGCTGGAGCTTAACTACGATACCCCTACCTCACTATTTGAAACCGGTTTTTTCCAGTGGGTCTGGCTGGAAGATCAGCTGCTGCGCGGCGAACTGCCGCAAGGGGCGGACCAGTTTAATTCTTTGCAGGATAAACTGGAGCAGGCGTTTGCCCAGTTGCCGCTGCCCCAACCTTTCTACTTCAGCAGCGTCACCGAAAGCATTGAAGATAAAGGCACGGTCGATTATCTGATGGACATTGCGCTGCAGGCCGGCCTGAATTGCCGTTACATTCAGCTGGAGCAACTGGGTGATATCGAAGGTCAGCTGGTGGACATGGATGGCTTTGCGATTAATGGCTTGTTTAAGCTGTACCCGTGGGAGTTTATGCTGCAGGACGAATTTGCCACCAGCATTCTTAGCAGCAAAACCCAGTGGCTGGAACCCAGCTGGAAGCTGCTGTTATCGAATAAAGGCATTTTACCGCTCTTGTGGCAAAAGTATCAGGGCCACCCTAATTTGCTGCCGGCGTTTTTTACCGACAGCCAGCAGGTAGAACCCGGCTGGGTGAAAAAACCGCTGTTCTCGCGCGAAGGGGCCAATATTGAACTGGTTACCACCAGCGGCCAGCGCTTATCAGAAGACGGTCCCTACACCGACAGCGGCTATATTCGCCAGGCGATAGCGCCATTGCCGAAATTTGGCGACAATTATACCCTGATCGGTAGCTGGGTCGTCGGCGACAGTGCGGCCGGTATCTGTATCCGGGAGGATAATAGCCTGATCACCAAAGACAGTTCGCGATTTTTGCCGCATATTATTCTGGACTGAGCCAACGTCATTTCAGCCAGTATTTAACGGCACTGGTCCGGCGATGCAGCCAGTGCTTCCTGTTAAATCAGTGCACTGACGTCGGTCGCATTGCCGCAGAGGGCATAAATATGCAACCATTGTGGATATAAAACCAATAAAACCCTAAAATGCCGACTTTGCCACAATCAAAGTTGGCATTTTGTCAGCATGCTGCCATCTTTATACCTTACACTTTAATTTTTAAGCAGAAGGAAGTCTCTTACCCGTGCGCACTACTGAACTTGTCTCCGGTTTTCGCCAGTCTGCCCCTTATGTTAATGCCCACCGCGGTAAAACCTTTGTGGTGATGCTGGGCGGCGAAGCCATTACTCAATCCGGCTTTCGCAGCATTATTAATGATATCGCATTGCTTAACAGCCTCGGCATTAAAATTGTGCTGGTATATGGTGCCAGACCACAAATTAATCAGGCGCTTACTCTGGCCGGGCTGGAGCCAACCTATCATAACCGGGTGCGGGTAACCGATGATGACTCATTTAAGTTAATCAAGCAGGTTGCCGGCGCATTGCAACTGGATATCACCGCCCGGCTGTCGATGAGTTTAAGCAATACCCCGATGCAGGGCGCACAGATTAACGTGGTCAGCGGCAACTTTGTCATTGCCCAGCCACTTGGCGTCGACGAAGGCGTGGATTATCACCACAGCGGTAAGGTAAGACGAATTGATGCTGCCGGTATCCGCCGCCAGCTCGATAACAACGGTATAGTGCTGATGGGGCCGATAGCGGCATCCGTTACCGGCGAGAGCTTTAACCTGACGGCTGAAGATATTGCGACTCAGGTCGCGATAAAGCTTAAAGCCGATAAAATGATTGGTTTTAGCGAAGTCGGCGGCATCACCGATGAAACCGGCGATATTATTGCTGAATTAATGCCCAATGAAGCTGAAACTATTTTACAGAACTTGTCACAGCAAAGCAGTGCCTGCCCCGGCACCCTGGCGTTTTTGCATGCGGCCATTACGGCAACCCGGGCTGGCGTCCCCCGCTGTCATTTAGTCAGCTACGATGAAGACGGTGCCCTGTTGCAGGAGCTGTTCTCCCGCGACGGTATTGGTACTCAGATTGTTACCGAATCTGCCGAAAAACTGCGCCGGGCGACGATAAGCGACATTGGCGGCATTCTGGATTTAATCCGGCCGCTGGAGCAACAGGGCTTGCTGGTGCGCCGCTCGCGCGAGCAGCTGGAAATGGAAATAGACTACTTTACCTTAATTGAGCGCGACGGCCTGGTGATAGGCTGTGCCGCGCTTTACCCTTTTGTTGATGAAAACGTCGGCGAATTTGCCTGTCTGGCCGTTCACCCTGATTACCGCGATGCTGACCGCGGCAGCCTGCTGTTAAAACATATTATCCAGCAAGCCCGCCAGCGCCGCTACGATAAGGTATTTGCGCTGACCACCCGCAGTATTCACTGGTTTTTAGAGCAGGGCTTTGAGCTGGTGACAGTCGATGATTTACCTAGTCAGAAAAAACAACTTTATAACTACCAGCGCCGCTCAAAAATTCTGGCCATGACCTTGTAGCAGCAGCGGCTGGCAGGCTGAGCTTGCTGGCCGCCCGCTTTTTTTTGCTATGCTTAAGCGGAGTCATTAACAACCGAACAGAACCATGCTGACCCATTTTAGGCGCTACCAGAAAGCAGGGCTGCTTTTGCTGCTGATAATATTGCTTGGCCTGCTTTACCGTGGCAGCCAGACACCCGGGCAGCGCTGGCGTCTGCCCAATCCGGTAGTGGGTATTGCGCCGGCACAGCCGGGTTACCTGCTACAGGTTGACAGCCATATCCGCGACACCGCCCGCCCCACTGACCCTTATCCCTACCCGATACCGCTGGGTCAGCCCGGCCCGCTGCAGCCGTTATACAGCGGTGGCCTGACCTATCCGTTTTACTGTGACTTCAGCCAGCAGCAACTACCGCCGCCTCTGGTAGATAACCAACTGGGGCATGGTATCGAGGTTATTATCGATGGCAGAAAGGCCGGCTACAGCAAAGACTGTTTACATCCGGCCGGTTTGCACTACTTTTTTATTGCTGCCGATGGCCGGATTAGCCGCTATCAGCAGCAACAGCTCACCCCCGGTAGTCTGCTGGTCCGGCTTGAACTGGGCACAATTAACCGGTTTTTTTATTACCTGTTGATGCCGGTCAAGCCGGCAGAGACCGATGATCGCAATAGTGCGTCGTTATGGAATAAAAAACTTATCTACCAGTTTCATGGCGGGGTGGGTATCGGCTATCGTCAGGGCTATCTGCGGCCTGAGCGGTTAATCAAAGAACGGCTGCCGCAGTTGCGGCAAGGTTTTGCGCTGGCCACTGCCAGCATTAACAAAACCAGCTACGGCTACAACTTCTTACTGGCAGAAGATACTGCCAGCCGGGTAAAACGGCAGTTTATCAGCTTGTACGGACAACCGCGCTATACCATGGGAATTGGTGGCTCAGGCGGCGGAATTGCCCAGTACCTGTTACTGCAGAACAGCCGCGACTTACTGGATGGCTCAATTGCGCTGTATGCCTACCCCGATATGTTAAGCCAGACCCTCTATGCGCTGGACTGTGATTTACTGCACAATTATTACCATTTTAATGCCAGTGACAGCGAGCGCTGGCAGGATATAAAACAACGTCAGCTGCTGGAGGGGCTGAGCGTCTCTGCCAGCGAGTCATTAAAATACCGCCAGCAGGTGGCACTCGCTCAGCTCAGTGCCGGCCATTGGCCGGCATTGCCAGCGGGCGCCACCCAATGTCACAACGCCTGGTTAGGGTTATCCTCACTGATCCACAACCCGCATCAGGGTAAGTTAAAACGGTTAACGACCGACGCCCTGCTGGCAGACGTTAACTGGAGCTACTGGGGCAATATGGCACAGATTTATGGTCGGGATGCCCAGGGTTTCGGTTACAGCTTGTGGGATAACACCGGGGTACAGTACGGCCTGGCCGCGCTTAAAGCCGGTCAGCTGAGTATTGAGGACTTCATTGCCGTTAACGGTGCTATCGGCAGCTGGCGGCCGCAGTTTCAGATGCAACCTGAACAGATCAGTTATCTGCCCTTTATCGATGTGCCGTTGTGGCGCAGTGCATTTGGCCGGCAAAATATTACTGACAGCAAAGAGGCCTGGCCTGCCCGACGCTTCCGGGCAAACCGGCAGGCTATAGCACGGGCCTATCGCTATGGTCAGTTGTTCCTCGGCATGACCGAAAAACCGGTGATTGACCTGCGCCACTACCTTGACCCCAAGCTTGATATGCATCATCTGGAGCCGTCACTAGCCGCGCGGCTTCGCTTGCTGCATCGCAATGGCCATAGCGACAACCAGCTTATCTGGGTCAGTCATCCCAACCACAGCCCGCTGCCCCGGGCAATTACGCTGATGGATCAGTGGTTAACAGACAATAACAAGCCGCTGCAGGCAGTCGATCAGTGTTTCGCCGAAGACGGCAGCGTGCTGGCCAGCGGTCAGGGCGTCTGGCTGCCAACCGGTCATTGTGCCACTGCCTATCCGCCGCTTGGCAACAGCCGGCTGCAGGCCGGAGCACCTGACCATGGCTTAATGTTCAGCTGCGCACTGATCAGCGTGGCAGACGCCATTGACCGGGGTGATTACCAGCCGGTTGATATTGAGCCTTACCGGCAAAAACTGCAGAGTCTGTTCCCCGATGGGGTCTGTGACTATCAGCAGCCCGATCAAGCCCTGCCTGCTGAGCTGGCGTTTGGCAGGCCGGTATCCGTGGCAGCTTTCAAACAATAAACCGGTCTATCAGACGGTTCAATTCGGCTGACAACTGGCGTAACTGAACACTGAAGTCAGCCAGACTGGTGGCAGAGCCGGCACTGTCATCTACTAACCGGGCAACAGTGTAAACACTTTGTCCCAGCTGCTGCACCACTGCCGCCTGTTCATCCGTTGCTGTCGCCACCTGGCGGTTCAATTGATCCAGCTCTCTGATACCGTCAACAATATGCTGTAGTTCAGCAGTTGCCTGCTGCATCGCCCCTGCACTATGGCTGGCTTGTTGTTTACCCTGCTCTGCGGCACTCATGGCTTGCTGTGATTCTGTTTGCAGCTGATTGATCATTTGCTGAATTTCATCAGTGGCGCCGGCGGCGCGTTGGGCCAGTTGTCGTACTTCATCTGCCACCACGGCAAAACCGCGACCATGCTCTCCGGCGCGGGCAGCTTCAATGGCGGCATTTAAGGCCAGTAAATTGGTTTGCTCAGAAATAGCCCTGATAACATTCAAGATGCTGCCAATTTTGTCACTGTTCTGGGCCAGCGTGCTGACCACAGTGGCAATATGATCAACTTCACGGGTCAGTTTTTGCAAACTGTTGCTGGTATCGCCAATGACTGTCAGGCCGCGACTGGCATTAGTGTTAGTATGCTCTGCGGTATCGGCCGCTTTTGCCGCATTCGCTGCGACCGCGCTGATGGTCGCTGACAACTGTTCAATGGCTGTCGCAATACTGTTCAGCCTGTCACGTTGCTCCTGCGCCAGATCACGATTCTGACTGGCACTGTCATTTACCTGGGTCGCAGACTGCTGTAGCTGCTCACTCTGCTGATGCAGCTGTGTTATTAGACCATGAATTTTAGCCACAAAATTATTAAAGCCGCTGCCTATTTGTCTGATTTCCAGGGCACCGTCAGCCGGCAGGCGCTGACGTAAATCGCCTTCACCTTCGCCAATATCGGCTAAAGTTTCTGCAACAGAATGCAGACGGCGCGTTAACGAGCTGGCCAGCAGCCAGGCTAACAGGCCTGCCAGCAAAGTTGCAACCAAACCTGTTAACAACAACGTATTACGTAATTGCCGTACCGGGGCAAGTACTTCAGCCAGCGGCACCTGTGCCACCACTGACCATACTGTGCCCTGCACCGGCACACTCACCAGCAATAAGTTATCTGTCACCTCAGTGCGTAAAGACTGGCCCGACACCAGTTGTCCGGTGACCTCACCGCCATATAACTGAGCCATGGTCTGCTGGCCTATCAGGTTCTTATCAGGATGGATCACAATATTACCTTCACCATCGGCCAGATAAGCCAAACCGGTATCGGCAATCTTTACCCCACTTAAAAAATCAACCATTTGCTGGAGCGATACTGCGATACCGGATAGCCCGCGGCCGTTTAACTGCTGATAATTTACAAACATGCGTACCTTGCCACCAGGTTCAGTAAATAAACTGACATTGGTTGCTGCAGCCGCGTCGCGAAAGGCAAAAAACCACCCATCCTCCTGCGGATTCAGCACCCGCAGAAAGCCATCCTGATTCCAGTAACGGCCGGTTTGCCGGTCTGCCCATGATGCGGCATCCAGCCCGAGCTGATTTTTGACATTGCGGATTTGCTGTAGCAGCAAGGGTTCACGGTCGGCCGGAAATCCTTGCTCAGCCCATTGTAAAATATAGGGGTTTTCTGCCAGTTGCCGGGTGGCGGTGGTCATCTGATTAATTTGACCTTCCAGCGTCTGACTGATCTGACGCACTACGGCCGGCATTTCATGCTGCAGCATCCGGTTTACAACCAGCTGTTTTGCCTGACGATAAGCCAGTACGCCGCTTAATATTGAGCTGAGTAATATAAGTAAAACCAGTACCAGCACAAATTGCTGCTTAACGGTCATCTTGTTAAAAGAAGAAACCATGCCGACCTCTTAATGGCTACTTTAATGACGTGAATAATACCGAACTTATATCACTTTATATGACAATGCGAATTTTCCCGCTAAAGGCGACAAATTCAGTCTTTACCGACAATCCGGCTGACTTGACGGGCGAGCGCGCGGGCCGTGGTCCACTTGCCACCGGATACTGTCAGCAGCCGCCCCTGCCAACTCAACTGATACTCGCGGCTGGCTTTACTGGCATCAGCACTGCCGGCCAGCAGCGGCCGGACACCGGCAAACTGATTCAGGATCTGGCTGCTGTCAGCTGCCGGCTGAAAATAATGGTTATAGACATCCAGTAAATACCGACGCTCTGCGGGGGAGCATTCTATCGGCTCGTTCAGCTGCTGGCGTACCTCAGTGGTGCCAAGCAGGGTATGGCCCTGGTAGGGCAGCACAAAAACAATCCTTGTTTCGCCCGGCACCTCCAGCATATGGCCATAGCGGCTGATGTGAGGTAACAGCAAATGACTGCCGCGCACCAGATCCAGTGGCTGCTGGGCCAGACCTGACTGCGCTAACAGTTGCTGACTCCAGGGGCCGGCGACATTAACCACCCGGTCAAATTGCTGCCAACCGGTATCCAGTAAAACGCGGGCATCTTGGCTGACTTTGTGCACCTGGGTATGTTCCAGCAGCTGAACGCCCGCTTTTTTACACTGTTCCGCCATCCACAAGCCGAGTTTCCGGTCATCCATCTGGCCATCAAAAAACAGATAAGCCCCGGTTAACCCCCCGGCATTTAAATGTGGCGAACAGCGTAACGTCTGAGCAGCAGTCAGCCAGCGATGCCGGCCGATACCTTTGCGGCCAGCAAAATTGTCATATAACCACAAACCAATTTTCAGTTGCCAGCGGGCCCGGCGCGAGTCGCGATAGACAGGATACAGTATCGGCAGACGGCGGGTCAGCTGCGGCGCCTTTTTCAGCCACCAGCGCCGCTCCTGCAATGCTTCCCGCACCAGCCTGAATTCACCCTGCTCCAGATAGCGCAGGCCGCCATGCAGCAGTTTGGACGAGGCGCTGCTGGTCGCAGCCATCAGGGCGTCACGTTCATACAGGGTCACCTGATGGCCGGCCAGCGCCAGTTGCCAGGCACTGGACAGACCATTAATGCCTCCACCCACAATTGCCAGCTTCATAAACGGCTCCTTCGCTTTGGCTTTGCCCGGATAAGGCATCTTTGAGCTTAACGCAAAAGACTAATTGAGCAAAACCAGATCATTACGGTGCACCACCTCTTCACTGGGACAGCAGCCCAGCACCGCGGCAATATCTTTACTGTGCAGGCCTTTAATCAGGTTCAGTTCCTGTGAGCTGTACTGACTGATGCCTTTTGCCAGAGGCCGTTGCTGCGGATCGGTGATAAGTAAGGCATCCCCTTTATCAAAGTTGCCAGTTAAGCTGATAATGCCACTGGCCAGTAACGACGCGCCATTTCGCTGCAATGCAATACCGGCGCCGGCATCGACCTGTAACACTCCATGTTGTTTCAGAGTGTTTAATAACCAGTGTTTTTTTGCACTGAGTCGGTCCTGTTGCCGGACAAAACGGGTGCCGGCTGCGGTGCCACCGAGCAGCTTCTCAAAACTACCGGCATCCTGGCCATTGATGATCAGGGTATCAATGCCGGCTTTGGTGGCTTTGTCAGCGGCCTGAATTTTCGTCAGCATGCCGCCGGTACCAATCGCATGATGGCTGCCACCTGCCATATTGTATATCGCCGGGGTAATTTCAGGCACTTCGCTGATATGGTGGGCTTCAGGTGCCAGTCGGGGGTTGGCAGTATATAAACCATCAATATCCGAGCAGATTATTAATACATCAGCGTCCACCACTATTGCCACCATTGCTGCCAGATTATCGTTATCTCCGAGCTTCAGTTCGGCCGTTGCCACCGAATCATTTTCGTTGACAATAGGTAGTATCTGATTGGCCAGCAAGGTGCGCAGGGTATTATCAATATTCAGGTAACGGCGGCGATGTTGCAGGTCATCATGGGTTAACAAAATCTGGGCACAGTCAAAATCGAATAACTGGCTCCAGCAGGCCATCATCCGGCTTTGGCCGACTGCCGCCATGGCCTGTTTGACATTAATAGGCAACGGTTGTTGTCTGGCGACAATGGCGTTGCGCCCCGCAGCGACACTGCCGGAAGAAACCAGCACCACTTCTTTTCCTGCCAGCCGGCATTCAGCAATAAAACGGGCAATGGTCAACAGATAGCGGGTCGAACAACCGTGTGCAGCCGGCGCGATTAAGGCACTTCCTACTTTAATAACGATACGACGCCAGGACGAAAAAGCCATAACATACTCCCGCTATGTAAAGGCTGCAGCTTACGATTCAGGCGTCTATATGTCTATAACTATTTAATTGTGCGGCTCTAGTTGCGCACCATTGTTACATCGCACTCACCCGCTGTCAGATGGGTAAAATTGCCGTAGGCAGCAATAACTAGTTCATTTTCAGTATGCCGGCGGACGTGCCAGCTAACCTGACCACTGCCAAAAGCAGGATGATCAATGACGAAGTTACCTGTTTGCTGGCGAATATTGTAGTTAAACGTATCTTGCCGCTGTCCCTGCTGAATGTGCTGAGTCATCTTATTTTCGGCAAATATCCAGGTTTTACTGAGCGTTTCGTCGCGATAGACGGTTCCATCCAGCATTTTTGACGTCCCCAGTTCACACCAGCTGCCCGCCAGTAACGGCATCGGCTCGCTCGCTTCGCGCTCGCCAAACAACATATTTATCTGTGCCTGTTCGCCAGTCACACAAGGTGAACCCTGAAATACCACGCTGCCGTCTGGCGCCGTGCATTTAAAGACCCCAGCGTTAACTTGTGTTGCTAATCCCCAAAGTAATATCAAGCAAATACAACGAATTATAGTTATCATTTTGGTATGTCCTGATTGTCCTTTAACAGCAGGCAGCCATGTCTGCTACCCAAAACCTGTTTACCTTACCCAAAAAACCGGCTAAAGGGAATTCTATTCACATTAATTCTACATAACATCCGCTGCTGACGCCGTAAACAAAATATACCGTTGTTAAGCAATGATTGAAGTTCAGTAGCGATTCAGAGAACAGTGCTATGCTAAACCGATAATTCTAAGGAGCATATTATGAAATTGATGTCTTTTGCAGTTACGGCCCTCGCTGCCAGCCTGGTAATTACCGGTTGTGCTAATCAGTCAAATACCGCCAGAGGCGCTGCCATTGGTGCGGTGGCCGGTGCCATTGCCGGCAAAGCGACCGGTAACCACAAAGACAAACGGCTGGTTATTGGCGCCGCCGTCGGGGCGTTGGCCGGTGCTGCTGTGGGCAGTTATATGGACAAACAGGAAAAGGAATTACGCGAAGAGCTAAGTGGCTCAGGCGTCAGGGTAATAAGAGAAGGCGACACTCTGAAACTGGATATTCCTGCCCAGCTGACGTTTGATATTAACCGCTCAGACATTAAACCTAATTTGTATCCGGTTTTTAATGATATTGCCAAAGTACTGCGTCAGTACGAAAAAACCATGCTGGTTATTGCCGGCCATACCGACGATACCGGCCCTTATCAGTACAATATGAATCTGTCGATGGCCCGTGCTGACGCCGTTAAAAATTATTTAGTGGCTCAGAACGTCCAGCCAATCCGGCTGGAAACTCAGGGTTATGGTCCGAATTATCCGGCTGTACCCAACACCTCTGATGCCAACCGCGCTCAGAACCGGCGGGTGGAAATTCATATTGAGCCTATTGTTGAATAACGATTGCTGATAAGAATCAGAAAAAGAAAACAGCGCCGAAGGGCGCTGTTTTAGTTTGCTGTATCGATTAATGGCTGCAATTAAAAGCGATAGCTCACTTTACCATAGATAAACTGACCACGTGGGTTATGGACCCGCGACGCATATCCATATAAATCGGCATCGCCATCCCCGATAGCAAACGGTGGATCTTCATCCAGGGCGTTATTCATACCCAGCACCAGTTGCGTCTTGTCGTTAAGGCTGTAGCGAAGCTGCACATCTAACAACATTTGGGCACTGATTGACCGTGTCGAAGTACTTTCCACGTCACTTGGCGCAGCATAATCTTCAAATTCACCAATATAACTCAGGCTGGTTACCACACCCCAGTCACCATGGCTCCAGTCAGCTGCCGCTAACCAGCGGTGTTGCGGATAGTTATATTCTCCCGCGTAATCAATACCGTCTTTTTCAAATTTGTTAATGTAGGACCAGTCGAGGTTGAACCTTACCTGTCCCATATCCTGCAATGCCAAACGGTAAGAGGTGGACAGATCCAGACCGGTCGCTTCCTGCGAGCTGACGTTAACATAGCTGTTAAATAGTCTGGATAATTCACCCAGTGTTTGGCCCGGCAGCGGATCCAGCCGCACGCAAACCGTACTGTTCTGATTATTACATTCGGCGTTATAGACATTCTGGAAATCATTTTTATCAATTTTATTGTCCTGAGTAATGCTCCAGATATCTACCGACACATCAAACTCATCACTCACCTGCCATACCGCACCGATATTAAATGTTTCTGATTCTTCAGGCTTTAGCCCCTCACTGCCAACAAAGACGATAGTATAGTCGGTTGCTGCACAAGCCGGGTTAGTCGGATCAATGGTCGGGCAGCGGAAAGTATCGGTAAAAAACACTGATTCCTGGGACGGCCCCAGCCCAATCTGAGCGAGCGATGGTGCGCGGAAACCCTGACCAAAAGACGCCCGTAAGGTAAAGTTGTCCAGCGGTCGCCATTTCATCGCCAGTTGCGGATTAGTGGTAGAACCAAAATCACTGTAGTGGTCGTAACGCCCCGCAACAGTAAACTCCAGATAGTCAGAGACAGGCACCAGAAATTCAACATAAGCGGCATATTGATCTCGTGCGGCCTGAGCAGACACTGACTCTGTGCCGAAAATCAACCCTCGCTGAAATTGGTCATCCGGCTGATCAAATGCATCCTCTTCCCGATACTCCATACCGGCAGCGAACGACACCATTTGCTCTCCCAGCGTAAAAGCCTCACCGCTTATACTTGCGTCGTAAGCGGTAAGATGCGACTCACCGCGGCGAACCAGCGAGGTGGTTATAGCATCAATCACTTCCGCTGAGTTATACACGCCGCCAAACGGGTTATAATTACCCAGATTTATTTGTTCCTGCAAAAAGTCGGTGCGTACCCAGCCTTGCTGTTTGCTGCCGGTCTGCATTGACTCACTGCGGCCTTTCTGAGCTGAAATATCCCAGTCCCACTTTTGCAATTGACCGCGCAGCCCCACTACTAATCGTAATGAGTCAGACTCTATATCCCAGACCCGGGGCCCGGCATCGACTGTCCGGAACCGGTTTATTGCAATATCTTCACCAAAAGGATTATTCGGATGAGACGCTGGCACTGTTAAACCGGCATCACCATCCAACGGGGTCGGAGCACCAGAGGCTTGCGAGCGGTTATGCTGTACTGCCAGCTCGACGTATCCCTGAATGCCAGTGGTCAATTGCTGGCTGCCCTGGAAAATAGCGCCCACTCGCTCAGCAGCCGGCACCGTCATCCCGAAAGGACCATAATCGAACACACAGGTTTGACCAAATGCGCGTTCTGGTGGGCAACCCGGATCTATCCGGGTTTCGCCATTAACAATAAAATTGCCGGGAAAACCACGGGAAGATCGAAAATCATTGCCACCATATGGCGATTGGTTAGCCGTGCCAAAGCGGCCCATCTCGGCACCGGTGATCACGGTATTCTTAAAGTAATCCAGAATAAGGGTGGCATTGGCATCATCTGTTTCTGTACCCCAGACCAGACTGGCTGATGTTTCATCATATGACGGCCCTGTCGTGCCGCCATGGCTGACACTAAGCTCAGCGCCATCAAAGTCTTTTCGCAAAATAATGTTAACCACACCGGCAACCGCATCCGAACCGTATACGGCTGACGCACCGTCTTTCAGAATTTCAATCCGCTCAATCGCAGCAACCGGAATACTGTTAATATCGACAAAAGAGTTCGCAATGTTCTCTGCAAAAGCGCTGACAGCGACCCTGCGGCCATTGATCAGGACTAAAGTCGCATCAGATCCGAAGCCACGCAGACTGATTGCTGCACCACCATTAGCGGTTGAGTCCTGATTATTACCACGGGTAGAAAAAGTACCGGTACCGGCAACGGGCGTTCTTTCCAGCAGCTGCTGCAAATTTGCAAAACCTGATTTTGCAATTTCATCCCGGTCAATGACCGTAATAGGAGCGGCGCCTTCCAAATCATTCCGCTTAATACGGGAGCCGGTAACTTCAATTCTTTCAATCTGTTGCGAATTAGCCTGCTCAGTATTATTTTGCTGAGCAGCAGTTATTTCACTGTAAACGAGAGAATTTACCGCCAGCGCACAGAGTGAATATTTAAATAACGTTTTCATATGCTTCCTTATTGTTATTTTCGTTGCGATTAACAGCCTTAACAGCAACCATGGTTTAGCATAAAAAACAGGTAATTAACACACGCCCGTGTAAATTAACTTAAGAAACAATATCGAAAGCTGATTTCATAAATCAGAAACAAAAAAGGCCCCGCCATGCGGAGCCTGTTTGGTAATCTCTGGGGGCCAGAATCGTCAGGTATGACGGGGCAAGAATACTAAGTTAATTGGCGGATGTTTTGGCGTACTGACGTTCAAGGGTGACGACTTGTGCCTGTAAATCTCTTAGAGTAGCCCGCTCAGCACTGATGCGTTCAGCATAACGTTGCTCGGTGCGTTCAATTTTCTGAGCGATTGCCGCGACTTCTTCTGCCCGCGGAAAGCTGCGTCTGAGTTTATATTGCTCAGCTTTCAGTTCTTCAAGTAGCTGAACTTTTTCCTGCTCAAGCTTGGCAATCTGGAATTCAACAAACCGGCTTTTCCGTTTTACTGCATCAACCTGTTGCCGGAATTCACCCGGCGTTCCAGCCAGGGCGGTACCGACTGGCCGCATATCAACTGCTTCAGCATCCTTGGCACAGGGAAACTGGCTGAATTCAACCACGCCATTTGTTTCACACTTATACACCGTCGCCTGCGCTGAAAACGCCCCAAAAAACAATAACGACAAGTATCTCATATTACTTCACCCTTTTTATGAGCAATAAATGTACAAAAGGCTTGCCAATTAAGCAAGCTTTGTCTGTTATTTATTTTCTGACCTGACGAAGGCGTTCAAAAATCGCGGTAACTTCCGGCCGGTGTTAATTGGTTTGCAGCGCTTTTTTCATAAAGTTTGGTAACGCAGCAGCCGCCTTATGGATCTCTACATTATAATATTCCGTTGTAAAGGGTGCTTGCTGGGCATCGGCTTCCCGAAAGCCGTTAAAGGCCGCATCTTTTCGGGCCAGTGTGCAGGTCCACCAACCTGACGGATAAACCATTTGTGGGAAGTTAAGTGTCTGCAAAGCAGCAAAACCGGCATCACTCATTGCCTGGCGCATTGCTGATAACAGCGGCATATGAATTAACGGCGATTCACTTTGCTGTACCAGAATACCCCCTGAGCGCAGTGCCTGCAGGCAGCTGGCATAAAACGCCCGGTTAAATAAACCTTCACCCGGACCAATCGGGTCGGTTGAATCAACAATAATCACATCAACAGACCCGGCCTGTGCTTCCCGCATGTATTTGATACCATCGGCAAACTGCAGAGTTGCCCGCGGGTCATTGTTTGATGCACACAGCTCTGGGAAATATTTTTCAGCCATCCGGGTAACCTGTTCATCAATATCGATCTGGGTTACGCTCTCTACACCGGGGTGCTTTAATACTTCGCGCAGGGTACCGCAATCGCCGCCCCCTATGATGACAACATTTTTAGGATCAGGGTGGGTAAATAATACCGGATGGCTCAGCATTTCGTGATACAGAAAATTTTCGCGGCTGCTAAGCATGATCACATCATCAATCACCATCAGATTACCGAAATGGCTGGTTTCATACATGGCAATTTTCTGAAACGGCGACTGCACTTCTTCCAGCTTTTTGGTAATAGCTAAACCAAAGACACTGCCACTGTCAGCGAAAACTTCGGTCAGCCACTTTTTGTCATCAAATACTGACATCTTAATCCCCCTTATACGTACAAGCCGCATATTTTGCCTGTATGGGCGGCAACAAACAAATTTTTATCGTTTTTTTGCTGCAGCATACCGGCATAGGCTTTACACTATCTGACAGTGAAATTTTTAAGGAATCGTAATGGCTGATTGGGGTATTGAAAAAGCACGTTCTATTTATAACGTTGCCGTGTGGAGTGAAGGCTATTTTGATGTGAACCAGGATGGTGATTTAATTGCCTATCCGGACCAGGATCACAGCAAAGCGGGGATCAGTTTTCCAGAGCTGACTAACCGCTTCAGAGAAGAAGGGCTGACCCTACCGGTACTGGTGCGCTTTACTGATATTCTGCAGCACCGGGTTGATACGCTGATCACTTCATTTCGAAATGCCAAGGCCGAAAAAGATTATCAGGGTCAGTACACCGCGGTTTACCCGATTAAAGTGAACCAGCAATTTTCTGTGGTTAAGCGCTTAATCAGCCACGAAAGCGGTAAAGTGGGCCTGGAGGCAGGAAGTAAGCCTGAACTGATGGCCATATTAGGCGTTACCGAAAAACCACTGCAGATTGTTTGCAATGGTTATAAAGACAGTGAATTTTTGCGCCTGGCGACCATTGGCCAGATGATGGGCCATACCGTTTACGTCGTGGTGGAAAAACTATCAGAACTGAAAACCCTGCTGCGGGAAATCGATAATTTAGGTGCAGCGCCGCGCATTGGTATCCGCATCCGGTTAAACTCAGTCGGTAAGGGTAAGTGGCAGAACACCGGCGGTGAGAAGGGTAAATTTGGGTTAACGGCAACTCAGGTGCTGCAGGCTATCGATATTTTGCGCGCAGCCGGCAAGCTGGAATTACTGCAGCTGGTCCATTTTCATATCGGCTCACAAATTGCCAATATCCGCGATATTCATAATGCGATTCGCGAGTGTGCCCGCCATTATGCCGAGCTACGTACCCTCGGGGTGCCGATCAGTACCGTGGATGTCGGCGGTGGTTTAGGCGTCGATTATGAAGGCTCTAAATCGCGCTCAGCCTGTTCGATGAACTACACCATGATGGAATACGCCCGCAATGTGGTAAATGGTCTAAAAGAAGTTTGTGACGAATATGACCTGCCGCATCCGAATATTATTACTGAGTCGGGCCGGGCTATGACAGCCCACCACGCGGTACTGGTAACGGATGCAATTGATATTGAGCGGGCGCCAGGCCTGGTTAACCTGCCCGAGCCAAGCGAAGATGCACCGACTGTTATCTTAGGTTTATGGGAAGCCTACCAAAACGTCACACCGCGTTCAGCAGTAGAGGCTTACCATGATGCCATTCATTACTTTACTGATGCGCATGCCCA
>NZ_JAWVZF010000034.1:0-21440 GCF_033722355.1 Arsukibacterium sp.
AGGCTTCGCGCAATCCGGCATCATCCTCTACTATCAGTATGGGGGTGGCAGTTGTCATTCGATACCTCTGTTTTGAGAATTAGCTTGCTGATTGTCTGATCCAGAAAAATGGACAGGGATATTAATCACAAAGCAGGCACCACCCTCCGGGCGCTGTTCGTAGCGGACATCGCCCTGATGAGAAGTCACCACTGCTTGTACGACAGCCAGTCCTAAACCACTACCCTGTTGTCGCCTGCTGAAAAAGGGCTCAAAAATATAAGGTTGTAAATCAGCTGCGATCCCAGGCCCGTTATCAGTAACGGTAAATTCAAGCTTATCGGCCTGTCGCTGCACTAAGATATCAATCTGCACACCACTGCTTTGGGCCTGAATACTGTTCTGGATAAGATTAATGACAGCACCGGCCAGACTGCTGACATTACCCAGCAGATACACATCCTGACAACGGGTATTAATGCTAAGCTGCGCCTGATGCTGACTGAGCAATGCCTCAGTGGACGCGCTCACCTCGCTGAGTAACGTTTGCACCGTAAAAGGCTGTACCGCCTGAGCTGTGCCGGCACGGGCAAACAGCAGCATATCGTTCACCTGCTGCTCCAAATCATGCAACCTGGCCAGCAGTTTCTGCTGAAATTGTTGCTGCGACTGGGGTGATAGTTTACTGCTGCCAAGGTTTTCAGCATACAACATCGCAGACGACAGGGGGGTTCTTATCTGATGGGCCAGCGTGGCCATCATTTTACCCAGAGTAGATAAACGCTGTAAATGTGCCAGCCGGCTTTGCAGATGGCGGGTCTGGGTCAGATCAGTCAGCACGATGAGCTGACCAGGCTCCGGGCTAAGCGGGCTGATTTCCAGTTTGATTCTGCGACCATCTTTCAGTGATACCTCAAGACCATCGTCACTGCGCGGAGCAAAACAGCGGTTAATCACCTCTAACCAGGCCTGCCCCACCAACGGTTGGCCAAGCATAGCGATGGCGACCGGGTTCGCTTCAGATACAAGCCCCCGAGCACTTAGCAACACGACGCCGGCAGGAAGAACATTTAAAACATGTTGTAAACGATTGTCAGCGGCATTATTAAATCCTGCTAACACCTGGCTGACCGTGCTGCTGAGCTCGCGTTTTGACAGTACTCGCTGACTGTGCGGCGGCACAGTACTCTTTGCAGAGTCATAGCTGACATCGGGCATAAGCCACCTGACCTTATTACAAATAATAAAGACGATGCAGAGATTATGCCAAAGTTAAGATTATGATTTTAAAAGATAAAACAGGGATTAAAACCGTCAAACTCTTGACGATTTACCCGCATCGCTAAGCCATGCTTTTACTCATCACGGCCCAGATTATACTTGCGCATTTTCTCGACCAGCGTCGTGCGGCGCAGCCCAAGTACTTCAGCGGCGCGGGCTACAACATAATCATGATACTGTAATGCCTCAGATATTAACTGCACTTCCAGCTCTGCCAGATATTCTTTCAGGTCAAAGCTGCCGGAAGTCATCTGTTCGATTTGCGGTAAACTCAGGGGCGCTGCCGCCTGAGGCTCTCTTTGTGACAGACTGCGGGGTTCAGCCTGCTGGTCATCTTCGCTGTCATCAGCACTGGCTGCAAACAGATCATTTAACATATCGCGCTCAAGCAAAGCCTCCGGATACTGTGGCTGGTAACTTTCCACATCCAGATAACAATACTTTTTCGGCAATTCGGCGACATCCACAACCTGATCCGGATACATAATCAGCATACGTTCCAGTAAATTTGCCAACTCCCTGACGTTGCCAGGCCAGCTATGCATTTTCAGACTCTCCAGCGCCCGCTCGGTAAAGCGGATGCGCCCCTGATGAGCGCCAGCCTGTCTGTTCAGCAGCTCCTGAATCAACAGCGGCAGATCGTCACAGCGCTCGCTCAGCGCGGGTGTTTCAATCGGAAACACATTAAGCCGGTAAAATAAATCCTCCCTGAACTGGCCTTCACCAATCATCTGTTCCAGGTCGCGGTGGGTGGCAGCGATGATCCGGACATCGGCTTTAATGGCCTGGCTGCCGCCTACCCGTTCAAAAATACGCTCTTGGAGTACCCGCAACAATTTTACCTGCATCGGTTGCGGCATGTCGCCAATTTCATCCAGAAATAAGGTTCCGCCCTGCGCCAGTTCAAACCGGCCTTTGCGGGTAGAAATCGCACCGGTAAAGGCGCCTTTTTCATGGCCAAACAACTCACTTTCAAGTAATTCAGCCGGTATGGCGCCGCAGTTAATGGGCACAAAAGGCCCTGCAGCGCGGTTTGATAACAAATGGATATTCCGGGCAACTACCTCTTTGCCGGTACCAGACTGGCCCAGCACCAGCACATTGGCGTCAGTTTTTGCAACTTGTGAGATTAAAAACCGGACTTTTTGCATCGGCTCAGTCTGGCCAACCATGCCGTCAAACTTCACCGTTGTTTCAGTCTGGCGCTGCCCGGGGAGTAGCCGGTGATATTGCTGGCAATCTCGCAGCAGCTGGGTAAGGGAGTTGTAAGAAAAGGGCTCGGTAAGCAACCCCACCGCGTTCGGATACTGCAGCAGCGGGCTCAGCGGTTCACCAATCAATAAAAAAGCACAGCGGGGAAAGCGCAGCAGTAATGCTGCCTGCTCTTCATTATCAAGTGCGCCCAGCAATACGACTGCTGAGGTTTCAGGTGTCAGTTGCTGCAACAACGCCTGGTCAGTTACTATCTGATGCGGTTCGTTAATAAAGCTGAGCACCGTTGCCAGTCTCTCCGCACGACGCTGTTGTGTATCTGCAATATATAAAGGAGGATTGACTGCCATTATGCCGCATTATAGTTATTGCTTTGATTTCATTGTACTGCGCGGATCTGAGCTTGCAACCAAAAACGCTATTTTTTTGACGGCCGTCAAAAAAATAGCGTTTTATACCACTCAACTCAGTTGCAGCAAACCGCGATCAGCCTAGCAACGTTAATGCCTGCTGCTGCTGGATCCGGGCTTGCATCGCCACACTGGTAGAGCTTTGGCTCAATATATCCGCCGCTGTTTTATCACTGGCAGCTCTGGCAAAATCCAGATCTTCAATCCTGCTTCTGGCAGCAGCCTGGGCAATTTGCTGGCTACTTAAATTATTACCAGTACCGGCCAGGCGGTTTGCCTCTGCCCCAGCCTGTGCCTGCAAACCACCAATCACGTCTATGGCATCTGTTATTCTGGTTAAGGCCTGTTCTGCGGAGGCAGCAGAACTGAAGTCAATATTAAATGCATCCTGGCTCTGCAATACCGCCTGCACATCTGTCGTAGTCAGATTTACTGAACCATTACCGGTACCAAAAGCCACACTGGCATCGGCATCAAATAACTTTTTACCAGAAAACGCTGTGTTATCAATTACCTGCTGAATATTAGCCAGATAGCTATCTGCCTCTGTCTGTAATGCCTGTCGCTCTTCTGTGCCATATATACCGTTACCGGCTGCCACCGCCAAGCGATTAAGTTCACCCAGGTTATCGTTGATCCCCTGCAAGCCCTGCTCGTAAACCCTGGCCAGCGAAACACCATCATTGACATTACGTTCGCCCTGAGCATTCGCATTAACCTTGCTGCTCAACTGGTTCGCGATCTGTAAACCAGCAGCATCATCAGCTGCACTGTTAATCCGGCGTGCCGTTGCCAGTTTTTTAAGCAGACTTTCCTGTTGCTGCTGAGCCCGATTCAGATTGTCTACACCGGTCGTGTTATTCAGTTTCATAGCAGTACCACTTTTGCGAGAACATTGGTTATAGTTTAATCTATCTGGCGGTAAAGCTCCAATTTCGTGCGTCACGCTTAGGCGCTCAGATTATCGATTACTAACATTATAAATTTATTAATAATGTTATTTCAGGCATGCTTTATGCTAACAGCAATTTATGGTAAGAACGTTATGTCAAAGTCACAGTGGCAACATAATGCCAGTCAATTGCTAGAGGGTGCGCTATGTTTGATGGAAAAACCATTTTAATTACCGGTGGTACGGGATCTTTTGGCCACAAATATACCGAAACTCTGCTAGCCCGTTACAAGCCGAAAAAGATCATCATTTACTCGCGGGACGAGCTTAAACAATATGAAATGCAGCAAAAGTTCGATCAAAGCTGCATGCGCTATTTTATTGGTGATGTCCGCGATGCGCAGCGCATGAGCAGAGCTATGCACGGTGTCGACTATGTCATACACGCTGCCGCATTAAAACAGGTACCTGCTGCAGAATATAACCCGATGGAGTGTATCCGCACCAATATTAATGGTGCTGAAAACGTTATCAATGCTGCGATTGATAATAATGTTGAAAAAGTTATTGCCCTGTCCACTGATAAAGCCGCTAATCCTGTCAATTTATATGGTGCAACGAAGCTGGCGTCAGATAAATTATTTGTTGCAGCCAATAACATTTCCGGTGGCACCCGGCCCCGCTTTTCTGTTGTGCGGTACGGTAATGTGGTAGGGTCGCGTGGTTCGGTCGTGCCGTTTTTCCAGCAACTGATTGCCAGAGGCACTGATCATTTGCCGGTCACACACGCTGAAATGACCCGTTTCTGGATTAGCCTGCAGCAAGGCGTTGATTTTGTATTGAAGAACTTCGAAAGAATGCTGGGTGGTGAGATATTCGTTCCTAAGATACCTTCTATTCGTATTGTCGATCTGGCCAAAGCAATGGCCCCTGACTTACCTATTAAAATTGTTGGTATCCGGCCGGGTGAAAAGTTACATGAAATGATGTGCCCCGGTGATATGTCATATCATACCTTTGAGTTTCCCGACCATTTCGTTATTGCGCCCGCTATTAAATTTTTCAATCGCAGTAATGACTTTAGTGGTAATGCGTTAGGTGAAAAAGGCCAGCCGGTGGCTGTTAACTTTGAATATGTATCTGATACTAATCCTGACTTTATGGATATTGATACGATTCGCCAGTTTAATCAGGATTATGCTTAATGATTCCCTATGGGCGGCAACATATCAACCAGCAAGACATCGACGCCGTTGTCGAAGTATTGCAAAGCGACTTTTTAACTCAGGGGCCAGTGGTGCCCGCCTTTGAACAGCGCCTATGTGAACTCACAACAGCCAGACATGCCGTTGCGGTTAACAGTGCCACCTCGGCTTTACATATTGCCTGCCTGGCGCTTGGTGTTGGCAGTGGCAGCAGAGTCTGGACCTCTCCCATCAGTTTTGTTGCGTCGGCAAACTGTGCCCGATACTGCGGCGCCGATGTTGATTTTGTTGATGTAGAACCCGATACGGGCAATATGGCAATTGATCAGTTAAGGCAGAAACTTGAACTGGCCCGCGCTAATGATACCTTGCCGCAAGTTGTGATACCGGTGCATCTGGCAGGTACAAGCTGTGACATGCAGCAAATCCAATATCTGGCTAATGAATTTGGTTTTAAAATTATTGAAGATGCTTCTCATGCCGTGGGTGCCACTTATCTGGGTGAGCCAGTAGGCTGTGGCCGTTATAGTGATATTACCGTTTTCAGCTTTCACCCGGTAAAAATTATTACCACAGCCGAGGGCGGCGCGGCGCTGACCAATCACGCAGAGTTGGCTGATAAAATGCGCTTACTCAGAAGCCACGGCATCAGCCGTGACGACACTGTGATGACCGAGCCCAGCCATGGTCCCTGGTATTATCAGCAGTTAGTGCTTGGTCTGAACTACCGGATGACCGACTTGCAGGCTGCGCTCGGACTAAGCCAGAGCCAGCGCCTTTTGTCCATTATTCAGCGGCGACAAACGCTGGTTGAAAACTATCAGAGGCTGCTTGCTAACCTTCCGATCAGCCTACCCTCGACAGAGAAGTTCAGTACCAGTGCCTGGCACTTATACATTATCCGGCTAACTGATAAAGCCAGACGCAAGACTGTATTTAATGGCCTGCGTGCTGCAGGAATAGGAGTAAATGTGCATTATATTCCTATTCATACCCAGCCCTATTATCAGCAACTGGGTTTTGACTGGGGCGATTTTCCACAGGCTGAAGACTTTTACGAACGGATTATCAGCCTGCCAATGTATCCTGAGCTAACCAGTGAGCAACAGCAGTTTATCGCTTCTAACTTAACAAAATTGCTTGATCACTAGTCCTCAATGTACTCCCAGCTGGTTGGGGTATATTGCTTTACGGCTTTCTTGATAACCCGGCCAAGCAGCTGATCATAATATTTTGGCGCCAGCCCAAAACCGGGTCTGACACTACGGATATCGCTGGCGGAAATAACCTGACCGGCGGCCATATCTGATACAAAGTATAGAGAGCGACGGAATTTTGCATTGGCAATCTCACTTTGCTGCCTGCTGTAGTCAGCCTTTCCCAGTGCCTGCCATGCTAATTTACTGTCACGGCATAATGCAGTTAATTCAGCCGGTTCTAATGAAAAACTGTCATCTGTGCCGCCGCCGTTCCGGTCAAGCGTAAAATGCTTTTCTATGATCGCAGCACCAAGCGCTACACTGGTAATGGCGGTAGTGTTGTCGATAGTATGATCAGAAAGGCCTGTCACCAGTTTAAAGCGACGTTGCATGTCGGCGATAGTACGCAGGTTATAATCTGCTGCTGGAGCAGGATAACCACTGACACAATGTAAAATAGCCAGTTGCTCACAACCACCACTTTTTGCTGCATCAATAGCTTCCTGAATTTCGTCTGCATCCGCCATACCGGTTGAAATAATCATTGGCTTACCGGTACTGGCGATATACTTAATCAGCGGTATATCAATTGCTTCAAATGATGCAACTTTATAAGCAGGAGCGTTCAAATCTTCGAGCAAATCAACGGCGGTCGGGTCAAATGGTGAACTGAAAATAGTCATATCAATTGACCGGGCAAAATCGAAAAGTGGTTTGTGCCACTCCCAGGGCATTTGGGCTTGCTGATAGAGCTCATACAGATTTTTGCCATCCCACAAGCCGCCTCTGATCATAAAGTCTTCGGTTCTGGCATTCAGAGTAATAGTGTCTGCACGGTAAGTCTGTAATTTTACCGCATCAGCACCGGCCTGTTTGGCTAGCTGAATAAGTTGCTTAGCTCTGCTGATATCGCCGTTATGGTTAGCTGACATTTCAGCAATAATATAAGGAGGGACACATGCTGAGATTTCCCGCCCGGCTATACTTAATTTAGTCATGATGACACTCCACTGCCGGAATCAGTGTTAAGGTTTCCTGATAAGTATCAAGCAATACATCAGTCATAAAGAAAACCTGTGGTTTACCTCTGCCGCAAAACAGGATCTCAGGGTTATGATGTTTAACCTTGGCAAAGATCTCGGCCCTACTCTGCTCATCACCCGCCTTCAAAATGGGAAAGCCGAAAGGCAGAGAAATACTGCCAGCATGAATAATTTCATCAACATGGTTAAACAATCCCATCGTCACTAGTTCAGCTTTGATGTCATCAACCGTAGCTATCCGTTCATCGTTCTCTATTACTTCAACACTGCATCGGTAGCAGGCGGCACTGTCATGCTGCTGAATATTATCGTAAAAAGTAATTCGATAACTGTGCATCGCAGCATCATAGCAGTAGAGGTAATGCTGACTAGTTGCCGGTTTAGTTTTTGAATGAAAATGATAAATCGCGACCGCTCTGCTGGCGGGTCGTTGCTGATGTCCCCCCTGCAACCCACTATAGGCAGGTATAGTCCAAATAAGCTGCCGTGCTGTCAACTGACCGGCCTGGGTCTGGATCACCAAATTTCCCTGCTGATGCGACACTGCTTCAATTTTACAATTAAAAATAAAATGTCCGCCAAGCTGACGAATGTTGTCAGTCAGCAGAGTGATCCAACTGCCAATTCCTTTTCCATCTGACGGATAAATCCAGGTTGCCTGTCGGGGTTTCTGGGTATCAGACGGGTATGCCAGCACCTCGTCAAAAGCTGCAATTTTCTTTAAATTGGCAGCACATCTGGCATCACCGTATATTAAGCGGGCCATACCGTAGTAAGCAGCTGCTTTTGACGACAGCTCATTTAACGCCATACCAGTAAATTTTGTCATCAGAGGTGAGAAAACTTTTTCAGTGACGCACTGGCCGTATCGTAAACGGCTGAAAACGTCCAGATTAGGATAACTAGGCTGTGATTCTGCTGATGTCTGCAATAATTCGTATAATGCTTTATTAAACCAGTCGGTTGCATACGTGACATTCAGAAATTGCGATTGCTCATTCATTTTTCCGGCAAAGTAATTGCCTGTCTTTAATGCCGTCAGGCGGTGCCAATCAGCACACTTATCTGCGGGAAATAACAGTGAATTTAATTCAGAATCACTGCTCATCTCAGGAATATGTGTGCCAAAATCAAACGACTTATCATCATATGATACCGAACGCAGTAAACCACCTGCTTCGCTGGCACTGTCTAATATCGTTACCTTTGCCTGCGGACATTTATTTAACAGTGTTAATGCCGCAGTAAGACCGGAGATCCCGGCACCAACAATTAAATAATCTGTCTCGTGCATACCGTTTTCCTCACGTAATGTCAGGTAAATTCAGTGCTGATTTGTTAAAACCCAGATAAGCAACGGCATCTGGCCATGCCAAATGACTGATAAACTGCTCGCCTTTTTGCTGATATTGCGGATGTTGCCAGTGCTGATACACAATACTGACACCCTGTTGTAAAAATCTGCTCTGTTCCTGTTCCAGATAGGTTCTGGAACCTTGATTGGCAAAGTAACATGTACCCTTTAACTGTTGAATAATCTGCAGTAATAAATCTGCCTTTGTACCGGTTACCCCAAGTTCAGAAGCCCGTAATAACGTCGTGCCAATACCCAGTGCCTGACAAACTGCAGTAATCAGTGCGATGTTAAGATCCGCCAGTTTAGTATGCTGTTGCTGATATACGGTTTCCAGCAGCGCTAACACGTCTGGCAGAAATGGGGTTTTTGCCAGATAAGTTCGAATCGCGTTCAGATGTTTGCGTTGCCAGTTGCCTTTTTGCAATGCAATCTGAATGTCAGCAACTGCTGTCTCTAATGGCTGATTCGCAACCGGCACTGATAACCAGTGGACAATATCATGCTGATCTTTAATCCGGTTTCTGGACTGCCATGATTGTCGCTCATATTGCACCGTGTCCAGAAAGACAAAGTAGTCAGATTTTGCTATCTGCTCAAAGTAGCCTAACCATGACAAGTAAGTCGGCTGGCTAATTGCAATCTTAGTCATAGTTATTTTTTCTTACCGCATGAGGGCTTTTTCGTAAATAGCAACTAAATTCAAAAGGCACTACTCCGGGTTTAATTTCGTAATCATGTCGCAGGTTAACGCAGGGAGTTAACTGCTCCTTACAAAATTCAAAGACCTGACAAGGATTAAAGTAAAACAGCCCGTCGGCTTTAAAATCAACAAAAGTACTGAGACAATTAAACGCTATACCTTCTTCTGTTACAGCAAACAGTATTTTTAATACACTCTGCAAGAAACTTTCATTTTGTCCGATATCATTGTTAAACACACCGCTGATAAACACCAAATCAAATTTTTCCTCAGGGGGCTGCTCAAATATATTCCTCAGCTCAAACCGGCCATCTTCATTATTTTCCCGGGCTAAGTTAATCAAACCTGCTGAGATATCGTAGCCAACGTACTCACCGGCAAACCCACGCTGTTGTAGTAAACGAAACAGATGACCGGTACCGCAGCCAAAATCCAGAATTTTCTTATTTTTGAAATCAGTAAATCCTTCAAGCAAGATCTGCAACCGACGCTCTTGTGTTTCATAACTGCTTTGTTGCACAGCATGGGGAGAATATCCATAGGTATCCGCCAGCGTATTATAATGGCTGGAAAGCAAGTCAAGCTGTTGTTTTAAATTAATATCTGTCATGCACCACACTCCCAGCAATCTGTTACAAATTCGGTAATGGCCCGGCCAGAATGGCCACTGAAAGCCTGCAGACATGCTTTATACGCTGCCAGTCTTTTCTGGGGCTGAAAAATAATGTTTGTCAAATCTTTTGACAAACGATCAGCGGTTATTGTGCTGCGATAGCCTAAATTAAAACAGAGCTGGCTGGCCGCGAAATCATCACTTTCTGACTGCTCAGCTTCAGTTAATGAAATGACTGCCGCCGGCTTGCCAATATAGGCACATTCATATTTAGCCAGGCCACCACTGGTAATGCAAAAATCAGCCCACTGGTAATACTGATTTACATTAGGCGAAACGGGCACGTATTGAACTGAACCATTAACTGAGTCCGATAATGCTGATGCCTGATTACCCACTACCTTTATTTGTAAATCAGCTCTGATACTTTGCAAAGCCACAACTATCTGCGAACTAAGCTTAAAAACATCCCCACTGCCAATAAGAATAAGTATCCGTTCTATCACCGGGGAAAATGTGGCAGGCACATCAGTTAGCGAAGGATGTGCCAGAAAATAATCGATACCTAATGCCTGATGGCTGGCGCCTTTTGCACAATAATCATACTGCTTCGCCTGATAGGTGAAATTTATCACACCCGCTACCGGATAATGGCTTTGCAGACAAAAATCATCTATCAGCACATAACAATGCTGTTCAGGCAGCTCATCACAGGAATACTGATAGCTATCTAAGATAACCCTGCTAGCCCCAGGCAAACAATGAAGCCGCTGAGCAATCGATTGGGCACTTAACTGTAAATCTATCGAATAATAATCCGCTAACTTAATTGCCGCTTCAGAAAATTCGCCAATAAAAGTCGGCTGGTATTTTTGATTTCTTAACTGAAGTGCTAATGAAACACAACGTAAAAAGTGTCCCATACCTGAGGTATGGTTGGCATCACATATGAAAAAAACGCGTCTTTGGTCGAGTTTAATCATATTCAGACGTCAGTTTTGTTAGCTGGGAAAACACTAATTCAGCAAAAACCCAGTCATCCGGGTTATCAATATCATGCGCCCGGTACTTAGGAAGACTCACAGCTGCAACTTTTTGCTGATAAAAGTCAGTATTACTCAGCCATGCCTGGGTCGTACCATAGTAAAACTGACCGACGTCGTGATAAAGACTGGCACAATCTTGCGTTCGGGTATTTAAATGTTCCGGGTGGCGCATAGCAAGTGTACCGTCTTTCGCAATAATCAGAGCCCTTTCAACCGGGCAGGGAAAAGCGGTTACCGGCATCACGAAATCAGCTTGTAACTGTTGTTGTCTGGCCACTGCTTCAGCCAAAATCTCCGGCGTCAGAAAAACGGCTGTTGGATAGATACAGCAAACATGACTGATAACCGGATTAGCTAATTGAGCAATAGCGTGCTGAATTACCGGCACTGTCGCGACAAAGTCGCCTGCAAGTTCAGTGGGTCGGATAAACGGCACCGTGGCACCGGCAGCTTCAGCAACTTTGGCAATCTGGCGGCAGTCAGTAGAAACGATAACCTGATCAAATAATCCACTTTCAAGCGCTGCAGCAATAGGCCAGCTCAAAATAGGTTTGCCATAAAACTTTTTGGTATTCTTACCAGGTATACGCTTACTGCCGCTGCGCGCTGGAATCACCGCTATTTTCATTGATAAACCTCGACCTGACCAACCCTGTTTATTGTTTCGAAGCGGCTGGTAAGTAATTGACCTTAATGTTATCTGCCTTTATCGGCTGAGAAACAAAATCCTCCAGTGCGTCAGCCAAATAGTCTTTCCAAAGCCCTAACACCAGATTAAAGCGTTTTAAATCATGGGCATCACCACTTTCATCGGGCAACACTTTAGTCAGCACACTCAGAAAATAATTAGCACTGCCATAAAACAAATAAAAAATCGGATTATTTTTTTGCGATACACAACGTCGCAGAAAATGCCACTGCTGTTCAATGCAATTTGCAGCATCCGCTTTGCTGGTAACACCCTGGTTAGGTAACAGTTCCCGCCACTCTTCAATGCTGCTTGTTAATAACTCCAGGCTGTAATAGTTAAAAATGTCATCGGCTAAAGCAGCCAGCGACATCTGATGGTAAGCGGACTGCAGATAATCACTCAGTGCCTGCCGGGGGTTTATCTGGTGTGGTGGCAACAGAATATTAGCGGGATGCAAGGCTCTGGCACCGTCAATATAGGCGCCGTCGCTGCAATTATAAATCTCAACAGAATTGTTGGCATTGGTAATAACCTGCTCAATCAGCCGTTTTGACACATCAAACTCCGGCTTAGTGAATACCACCGGCCTGAAATTACCTTTAACGGGAAAGCCCTCGCCATGGAACTGTTTGTAGTTATATACCTCCTTGCCCTGCTGATTATAGTAGGCAGAATGCTTTGAGTGATGCTGATTAACATCTGCATAGCCTAAATCAACGCCAAAAAGATATACCGTTTTAAAATTCATCCGGAGAATGTAATTTAAGGCTAGATTAGATACCGTCGGATAAGCATAAGACAAGGACGCGGTATCAAAACCATGGTGTTGGAGTCCCGCCCGGAAAACTTGTGTTGAGGCTTCTCCATCTTTAAAAGCCAGATACGCCTGTCCAAATAAAGAAGCGGTATCCGGATGTACACCGTTGACCGAAATCAGTTTTATTTTTTTTAAATACGCCGGGTCATTAACCTGAGTAATCCAGTCATAAGTTGCCCGGTTTTGCTCCACTTCCGCATGAAAATCGGGTTGAACCCCAAGCTTGTACAATGATCGAATTGCGGTACCACAACTGACAACAATGACCTGGTCGCGATGCTGCTTGATATAGTCAATACTGTTATCTAAACTCGGTCCGTTACCAATCAGAAACACCGGCACATCAACCGCCGGGTGCTTAGTCCCGCACCCCACATCTGCCCGCATAAAGCGATGGCCATTTTTCAGGCTCAGATAAGTATGAGCAATACCAAAACGAGCATGATCATAATATTCTCCGATAGCCAATACCACCTTCAGTTGTCTTTTTAAATTCTGGATGGCTTTGAGCAACTGCGGTGTGTAGTAGCACGAAAACAAATATGTGTTAGCAATAGCATAGGCCCCTACCTGATAAAATTGCCCCATTAAATCACTAAAATATTCTGAGCCATCACCCCCTATATTGAGGTATATCCGCTTTTGCTGCTGCTCAGCAATTTTAAAAACAGAGGCCCAGTCAGTAACGTATAAACTGGCAAAGAAGAAATCCAGATTCGGCTCACAAATATATAAATTAGATATATCACGGACGTGATACAGCTGCTCAACATGAATCCCCAATGCCACACCGAATACGATCAACGAGTCGACTTTCTCCGGCAAAGGCTTTTTCTCAGCACGGAGCGCCAGAAACATCTCCTGCAGTTTTGCGATATATCTGAAATGAACAAAGCTTTTGAATTTTTCGCTTGCAGCCTGTCCTACAATGACGTCATCTTTAAACGGCTCAGACAAATAATGCTCAATCAGTTTCTCAGAGTCGCCACGGGGGTTATCATAGAAAAAAACCCGCCGCTTAATATGAAACAGATTATCATTGCCCTGAAGGTCTTGCGTTAATAACCAGTCTCTGGGTTGGTACTCTGATAAGAGCTGGTGAACATCAGGATACAGCCTGGAGAAAGCAGCCAGATTTTTTTTAAATAGCGCTTTATGTTTTGCCGAATATGCGGCTGTGGGCATTGGATAGCCCAACACATTTTGAGGATGTTCTTCAACAAAATCTGCGGCGGCATCAAACCCTCTGAATTGGCGGCTTTTACGCTGCAACTCATCCCTGTCACCACTTTTTTCCAGTAAAAAAGCAAATACCTCGTCTGAAACAGGATGGCATAAATGCCGGTACAGATATATTTTCTCCAGCGCCGGCTCAATACTGAGTAATTCCTGAATATCTTCAGCAATCGAAGCCCCACTGTTACCAAACTGAAAAGATATTTGGGTACCCGTTGCTGCCGCTAATTCGAATATACCCTCCCAATCTGTGCTTTGAACAGAACAGGTCAGATTATCTAATTGTGGCTCATAAATAACCAAATATTTTATTCGGGCACTTTGCATCAGCGGAACCAGCTGATAACCCAAACCAAAACCGAACATCATCACCACATCAACCGCAGCAGGTAAAGATTCGGCACAAGAGTCAGCAGTCACTCGATTTAAATGCACGACAGGGGCAAGCTGAGTAAACTGCTCGACCTCCTGCTGCATTTCTTGCTCTGGTGTTGCACTGTAAATTACCCGGCCATTATTCACATTAACCAGATTCAGCTGACCACTTTTAGTACAAAATACTGAATATTCTTCGCTATGATGGCGTTGAATAAGCTCTAAAAGTTGCGGGTTATATTGTTTAAGTGCTTTAAAATTAAGAGGAATTCTATGCTGGATTACTGGAGAAATTTTCTGCTCTAACTCGCTTTGCGCATTATCGCTGTTAAGCTGATAGTTAATAAATTTAAGCATTTAAAGGCCCGGTTTTTTTGTTATTTATTTTCACCATATAATTTCTGAGCTTTTCTTCGGCGCTGAGATTGCAGAATACTTTCTGCCAGCATAGTTTTTTCATATTGCAGCTTATCGATGACAATAGTTAACCACTGAAGATGGTCGGTCAGAAAAAGTCGGTAATCGTCGCTGTTTGTACCATCTTCTGGTTGAGTTTGTAATAGCTTGTGCAGTTTAACAGCTTTTTCGGAGACCTCTTCAACTGAATATTGGTCATCAGTAATTAGTTCATCTATTTGAGCCCTGAGCACCGCCACGTCGGCAATCAGCTTAGAAAAAGGGAGCATTATGCTGCTCCCTGGGCCTTTTGCTGCTGCAGCCGATAAGCTTCCTCACGATCTTTAACCGGGATTTGATCCCAGGCAGACTTAATTGTCAATAACAGCTCCATCACCTCAGTGATCTTATCGATACTGTTTTCTCTACTGGCCAGAATTAAATGATTAACCATAAAATCATATAAAGACGCCAGGTTTTCTGATATCTCGGGGCTGGCCTCCATATCAAGACAGTTTTGTAAGGAGCTAATGATCGTCATTCCTTTTGAGAGCGTTGCAGACTTCCCGGCAAAATCTTTACGCTCGATACAGCCTTTCGCTTTAGCTAAATTTTCCAGAGCGCCCTGCATCAGTAGTTGGATAACCCTGTGAGGATCAGCGATGGCCAAGTCATCTTTAATGCCAACCGCTTTATAAGCTTTAATGCCATAACTCATGGTTAACTCCCCTAATTCGATTTTTGAGTGCCAAAACCTGGCAGATTGGTCAATTGCGCAGTTACATTCGTTGCCATGTTCTGCATCGAGCCCAACAAGGCATCCAACGCTGTGTAGCGACGACGTAACGTTTGCTCAAAGCTATCTATATATCGGTTAGCTGCCTCTAAATCTTTAGTATTTTTGTCTATTTGTGTTTTTAACGAGTTTTCTTTACTCGCGATAATACCGCCGGTCTGAGTAAACTCACTTAAAAAATTATCAACAGTAGCGGCTAAGCCGTTATCACCACCAAAAAATTTAGCGACGTTATCATAATTCTGCTCAAGCGCCCGGTCAAAACGAACTCTGCCGGAGTCGGCACCAAACTCTGAACTGGATGATATTTCCAGTTTTCCATTTTCTTTAAACGTTATGCCCATTGAATAAAGAGTAGATAGCGATGCGTCCGCTCCAGCTACGACATCACCCAGCAGACCCCTTAACTGGTTCATAATATTTTTAGGTAACTGATCCGTTGCCAGTGAACCACCTTCCCCTGTTACCGTTTTACCATCCGAGCCTAACTGCCGTTTTTTTGTCAAATCAGCAATTTGATCAACCAGTACATTATAGTTATTAATAAAGTTCTGGATATTTTCTTCAGCGGCCGCGCTGTCGGTTGCAACGTCAACCTTGGCATTATTGCCATCAGGCGTTATCGCTTTAACTGTCAGCGTGACATCCTGGATGACGTTTGTGAACGTATTAGTCGCACTATTTGCTACAATTCCGTCGATTGCGATTATGGCATCTTTCGCTGTCTGAGTAGCTGCAAGGCCTGCCGTTGCGCCAGTAGGCACTGTTGATAGGCGGTCAAGCTCAGCATTATTATTAGTGACCACTAAATCATTATTTAAGCCGGTTTCACTTGACGTAAGTACCAGTTTGGTACCGGTAGTACCACCAGCGTTAATAATATTGGCGTTAACCCCAAAATTGTCGGTTTTCGCATTAATTTGCTGACGCAGCTCGTCCAGGGTCATGCCAGCGGTAACTGCCACATCAAAGCTTTTACCATTAGCGGCAAACGTCATGGTGCCATCGGTGGTAGAGATCACATCAGTAGCAGCAGCAAAAGCGGCATCGGCACTTTCCAGCCGGCTGCCGGTGGCAAGCTGGGTGACTTTAATGTCGAAACTGGCAGCAGCTGCAGTATTTGATGCAGACGCTTCCAGGTAGGTTTTGTTTTCAGTAGGCTGGGTAACAGTGGCAATTCTGGCGTTGAGGGTATTACCTGTCAGTTTTTTCGCCGCGTCCTGAAAAGCTGACAGGACAGATTTTAACTGTCCTATGCCAGACAAAGAGGTGTTTAACGTTTGTTTGGTGGTATTAATCCGGCTTAGTTTACTGTCACGCTCTACTTTTACCAGCGTTGAGACAAGGTCTTCCAGTGGCAAACCAGACGCTGCACCAAGGAAATTAATACCAGACATGTTCCACCTCTACACTTTGTTATCTATTAACAAGCCAATAGATTGGCCCATTTCTTCCTGCAACCGTTTGATATTCTGTGCTACCTTCAATAACTCTTCAGAAGGAATTTGCTTAATAAGCTCATCTGTTTCAAAGTCTACCACTTTTATCACAGACCGACCTGAAGCATCATCAATTGAGAAACTTAATGAACGTTGCTCCATTGCAACTGCCTGATTTACCACATCAACTGCTTGGCGCAATTCAGCATCACTGACTTTAGTTACAGGTTTCACTGTCTCCGCTGAGCCTGCTTCAACTGATTCAGTAATCACAGATCTCACCAGCTTATCTGGCGTCGGAGCAAGGTTTGTCGCGGCAACGCCCGTTGCATTTATGCTGTTCATCTCCAGACTCCTTATCGGCACGCAGGGTAAGAACTTTATACCAGCTTCTTACCACTGCGTGTATTAGTTTAACCCAATAACGATAAAGCTGCCTGTGGCCGCTGATTCGCCTGCGCTAATACCGTGGTCGCGGTTTGCTGCAGGATCTGGGCCCGGGTTAACTCAGCCGTTTCTTTTGCAAAGTCTGTGTCACGGATCCGGCTACGTGCACCGGTAACGTTTTCAGAAATATTAGTTAAGTTACGGATAGTTGACTGGAAGCGGTTTTGAACAGCACCTAAGTCAGCCCGTTTACCATCAACTGCTTTGATCGCGCTATCAATCAATGCGATTGCAGTGGAAGCACCAGCGACGGTTGAAACCGTTAATGTTGCAACACCAAGACCCAGCGCCCCGTAACCATTGGTTCTTGACAGGTTGACACTGATATTCTGGTTAGCATTAGCGCCAACTAAGAATTTAGCAGAGTAACCACCAGACAACAGATTCTGGGTACCAAACTGAGTTGTCGTTGCAATCCGGCTCATTTCCAGCTTCAGTGCAGACACTTCTTTTTGCAGTGCAGCACGGTCATCATTGCTGTTGATACCGTTCTGTGACTGGATAGCCAGAGTACGGATCCGCTGCAGAGAGCCGGTAATTTCGTCCATCGCACCTTCAGCTACCTGAGCAACAGAAATACCGTCATTGGCATTACGTGCTGCCTGATCCAGACCATTAATCTGGCTGGTTAAGCGGTTTGATATCTGCAAACCGGCAGCATCATCCGCCGCACTGTTAATCCGAAAACCTGAGGATAAACGTTTAAAAGCTGTATCCAGAGCATTACCGGTTTGAGATAATTGCCGCTGCGCATTCAGCGACGAAGTATTGGTATTTACAAATAAGGCCATGAGTCACTCCTTAAGTTTTCAGCAGCACAATGACTGAAAACCTGATTATTAAAAGACGATTAAGTCGTTAGCTCAGCCAAGCTGCAACTTGGCTTACTTAGGGTATCGGCCGATATCAGCAGAACTTTAGCAAAAAAATAAATTTTTTTGTTTTTTTAAAAGAATGACATTTTTACCAGGCAGGATTGCAAGGAAGCACCCAAAAAAATAGCTAACTCAGAAAGTTAGCTATAAAAAGAGTCACTCCGTGGCAGATTGGTTGTATCTGTTTTCAATGTACGCGAAGACTGCAATCATCGCGCTCTGTTCTGCCTTGTTAGTTAGCCCTGCAGTAAACTTAATGCTGCCTGTGGTCGCTGGTTAGCCTGAGATAATACAGTGGTGGCCGTTTGCTGAAGGATCTGTGCCCGGGTCAGCTCAGCCGTTTCTTTGGCAAAATCGGTATCGCGGATCCGGCTACGGGCACCTGATACGTTTTCAGAAATGTTGGTCAGGTTCCGGATTGTTGCCTGAAAGCGGTTTTGCACGGCACCTAAATCGGCTCTCTTGCCATCAATAATACCAATGGCGCTGTCAATCAGCGCTAATGCGCCAGAGGCGCCGGCAACAGTAGATACTGTTAATGCCGTCAGACCTAAGCCTGCCGTGCCGAACCCGCCGGTACGGGACAGATTGACGCTGATGCTCTGTCCGGCGTTGGCTCCCACCAGGAATTTAGCTGAATAGCCACCAGCCAGCAGATTCTGATTACCAAACTGCGTGGTCGAGGCAATCCGGCTCATTTCCTGTTTTAACGCCGAAACCTCTTTTTGCAGCGCAAAGCGATCGTCATTACCATTAATACCGTTCTGAGACTGAATGGCCAGGGTTCGGATACGCTGTAAAGAATTGGTAATTTCATCCATGGCACCTTCTGCCGTCTGAGCCAGTGAAATACCATCGTTGGCGTTACGGGCTGCCTGGTCCAGACCATTAATCTGGCTGGTTAAGCGGTTGGAAATCTGTAAGCCGGCAGCATCATCAGCAGCGCTGTTAATCCGCAAACCAGAAGATAAACGTTTAAACGCCGTATCCAGCGCTGTGCCGGTGTTAAATAACTGCCGCTGGGCATTTAACGATGATGTGTTGGTGTTGACATATAAAGCCATCTTTACTCTCCTGCGATAAATTAATCGTCGGTAATTAGCCTGAAACTATTAATTAAAATGCTAACTTCTACATACATAGATATCGGAAAAATAATGAAAAACTTTAGTAAAAACCTATAAAAATCACTTTTAATTAGATTTTGCACGAAAAGCAAAAAAAGCCACCTTAAGGTGGCTTTTTTCAGCTGGGGATATTAGCCCTGGAGTAAACTTAACGCTGCCTGCGGCCGCTGGTTAGCCTGAGATAACACCGTAGTTGCCGTTTGCTGTAAAATCTGCGCCCGGGTCAGCTCAGCGGTTTCTTTGGCAAAATCGGTATCCCGGATCCGGCTACGGGCACCTGATACGTTTTCAGAAATATTGGTCAGGTTCCGGATTGTTGCCTGAAACCGGTTTTGCACCGCACCTAAATCAGCACGTTTACCATCTATAATACCTATTGCAGTATCAATAAGCGTTAATGCTCCTGATGCACCGGTCACTGTTGAAACAGTAATGGCCGCTAAACCCAGGCCTGTAGTACCAAACCCCCCTGTCCGCGACAGATTGACGCTGATACTCTGGCCGGCATTGGCACCCACCAGAAACTTGGCTGAATAACTACCAGCAAGCAGGCTCTGATTACCAAACTGCGTCGTCGTGGCAATCCGGCTCATTTCCTGCTTTAACGCCGACACTTCTTTTTGCAGCGCATTACGGTCATCATTACCATTAATACCGTTCTGAGCCTGAATAGCCAGGGTACGAATCCGCTGTAACGAATTGGTGATTTCATCCATGGCACCTTCTGCCGTCTGAGCCAGTGAAATACCGTCGTTGGCGTTACGTGCCGCCTGGTCCAGACCATTAATCTGGCTGGTTAAACGGTTAGAAATTTGTAAGCCGGCAGCATCATCAGCAGCACTGTTGATCCGTAAACCAGAAGATAAACGTTTAAATGCAGTGTCAAGTGCTGAGTTAGTATTAAATAACTGCCGCTGAGCATTTAATGATGAAGTGTTGGTGTTGACATATAAAGCCATGACGTTCTCCTGGATTCTGCAATATGACTTAGCGTTAATCGTTAAGCCGTACCCTTGATACTTATGTATCGCCAGCCCTGGGTTTTTCTTTAGTTTTTTTTATAAAAACTTGTTTGTCATAAGCAATTGTACTACTCCGGTTTTCTATTATAGTGTAACTAAGTTTAACTTCGGTACGGATGGAAAATGTGAGTAACTCAGATAAGTTTGCAGCGTTAGATCAAGCCTTTACAGATATGGAAACCCAAAATGCTTTATATAAGCCATCTTCTTTCTGGGCTGATGCCTCAGTCAGAATTGCCGCAGCACTTAAAGAAAACGGTGTAGAAAATTTCCGGCGGATTGCAGAAAACCTGATGTTTTTCGTACCCACTTACGGCTGCCCCGGTAATAGTTTTACCCCTCAGATGCAAAATGATCTTATCGCTTTTTTGCAAAAGACATATCCGCAGGCAGTCAAACCGCAACAGACAATTGCTCAGCTATTAAGCGGCTATCAGTCCGCGCTGGCTGATTACCGAGTATTTGTTGCTGCTGAAGAACCGGGAAAATCGCCTAAACTCATCAATTTTTCTGAGTCTGATTTTGGTAACCCGGTAGAACAATTTGAATTTGATAATAAAAAATATAGTCGCTCCTCGTTAAACTATCTGCTGGGTTTGCAATTATTGAAGCAACATCTGACTGACGATATTCATACCATACTGGAGATTGGTGGCGGCTTTGGTACCTTGGGCGAAATTCTGGCAAAAAGTGATATCAGTAATCTTCGTTATATTGATGTTGATATCCCTCCGACGTTATTCGTCGCTGACTCATATTTAAAAGCGGCTGTGCCTGATAGAACATGCACCGGTTATCTGGCAACAAAAAACGCTGAAATCCTGAATATTGAAGATTTACCGGAAATTTCAGTATTGGCCAGCTGGCAGCTGCCCGCATTGCAGGGAGAGGTCGATTTATTTGTTAACTTTATCTCTTTCCAGGAGATGGAGCCTCACATCGTTAAAAATTATTTTTCACATGTTGACCGACTCCAAAGCAAATGGATTTTGCTACGGAATATGAAAGAAGGAAAACAAATAAAAAAGTCGGCTACCGATATTGGCGTGGAGCAACCCATTCTCAGTGATGACTACATCAGTATGCTGCCAAACTATCAGCTGGTCAGTCGGCAAGTCCATCCTTTTGGTTTTAAAACCGTGGATAATTATCATTCTGAGTTATTACTTTTTAAGCGTAAATAACCGTGGACGGTAGAAACTGTCATGGTTTCTACCGTCACTTCAGAAGGTTATCTCAGATAATCGAACAGGCTGACACCTGACACTCTGGTAAAGGTCGA
>NZ_JAWVZF010000035.1:0-21233 GCF_033722355.1 Arsukibacterium sp.
AATAAGCTGCCGGGTAAATACAGCGGACTGACAGTGACGGTCAGTTCGGTACCAAAAATAGCAGACCACTGCCAGGCCAGTTGTTGTAATCCGGCTTTAAACGGCAGCCCCGGCAATCGGGTCAGGACCAACAGCAAGGCAACCAGAATATACGGGAGCCAGGCGCGCCATAGCGGCAATGTATTGCGCAGCGGCGTAACGGCAGCCACCGCCAGCGCTGGCTCAGCGTAAGCTGGCTGCGGTTCATTATGGTGCAACTGCCAGGGGCTGGCCGGCAGAAACAGCTGATAACGGGCAGCGATACAGATAAGTGTCAGACCTATCAGCGCCCCCAGCACCGACGGAAACTCCGGCCCTAACCATAACGCCACCAGATAGGCTGGCAGCGTAAAGGCTAAGCCGCTTAGCAGCGCAAAAGGAGCTATGGCAAAACCCGCCCGCCAGCTTTTTTGCTGACTGAAAAAACGGGTTAACATCACTACCATCACCAGCGGTAACCAGGAAGCCACCAGAATATCAATACTGATTGCCGTTAACGCTACCTGTAACACGGTGTCAGGTTGAATACCCGGCACCCCCTGAGCAATACCAATCAGCACCGGGGTACCGACAGCACCAAAAGAGACCGCGCTGGAATCAGCCACCAATGCCAGCACAACGGCCGACAACGGACTAAACCCCAGTGCCACTAATAAAGGTGCGACAATCGCGGCAGGGGTACCAAAACCGGCGGCGCCTTCTAAAAAACTACCAAACAACCAGCCAATAATAATTAACTGCACCCGTTTATCAGCTGAGATGGCACCAAAGCCTGCTTTGATGACATCAATAGCGCCGGTCTGCTTTAATACATTAAGCAGTAAAATAGCGCCAAACACTATCCATAAAATAGTCGCGGCAATCACCAGCCCTTCAGCACTGGCTGCCGCCAGTTGCTGCAGTGGTACCTGCCAGACCAGATGAGAGAGCAAGGCACAGATCACAAAACTCAGGGGCATGGCCTGACGCGCCGGCATCCGCAGCAGCACCAGCAACATAAACACGCTTGCCAGCGGCATGGCCGCTGTTAGCCATTGCCATATCGTCATAAGCTCAGCTCACCGCCAGCCGCCAGCTGTAATTGCTGCTAATTCGCACTTTCACCGAATACCGGCTGTCCAGACACCGCCTGCCCGGCATTGTCTGAGTCATCCTGCTCACTGTTTCCTGCCAGTGTTGTCATAATCAACAAGCTGAACAAGCCCAGTACCGGAATAACCAGCAGCAGGGCCCACCAGCGGCTGATCTGCAAATCGGTTAACCGCCGGCAGATGGCTGCCGCAATGGGCAGGGTCATCGCAATTAAATACGTCAGAGCAACAGTGCCACTGGCCAGTAAGCCAATCGCGGCGACTATGCCGTCGATAATCAGAAACCCGAACAACAGCAGCAGATGTATCAGAAAAAACTGCCAGAATTCACGGCGGCTGTCGGCCTCTTTAAACACAGCGTAGCAGCGAATAGCCCGGCCAAAACTGGCAATCGCCCGGGGCAGTGTTTTACGGGTATCTTCCAGGATCACGTAAAGCGCGGGGATCAACACCAGCGTAATTACCGTCGCGAACAGAATACCAAAGGCCAGTGACACTGCCATCGGGACCACGATTTTCGCCTGTAAACTGCGCTCGAGCACTATGGGCGCCAAACCGACAAAGGTGGTAAGAGATGTCAGCAAAATAGCCCGGAAGCGCTGGGTGCCAGCCTCCACCACCGCCTGGCGCACTGCAACCCCCTGCTCACGGGCCCGGTTTACAAAGTCCACCATAATCAGACTGTCGTTGACCACGACGCCCGCCAGCGCCACCAGGCCGAAAATCGACATAATGCTCATGCTCAGTCCCAGCAGCATATGGCCTATCACCGCGCCAATTAAGCCAAACGGAATAACGCTCATAATAATCAGGGGCTGACTGTATGACTTCAGCGGTACCGCCATCAGGGCATAAATAGCAAACAGCGCCAGCGCCGCGGCTTTCATTAAATCAACCTGGGCGTCAATTTCATCCTGACTGGCACCGTCTAACGACCCTGTTACGCCAGCGTACTTCTGCTCCAGCTCTTTAATAATCTTATCTTTTACCTCACGCACCACCACGCCCGGCTCGATCAGCGTTTTATCGGCGGCCGCTGTAATGGTCACTGCCCGCTCGCCATTTACCCGGTTAATCGCACTGAAACTCGGTTGCATGGTGTAGCTGGCGACCCTGGAAAACGGTACTTCACCGCCATTGGCGGTACGGATCCGCATATTCTCCAAATCACCAACTGAGCGACGCTCGTCCCGTGGGTAGCGCACCATCACTTTGATTTCTTCGCCATTGCGTTGTAAGCGCTGTGCTTCAGCACCATAGAAACCATAGCGAACCTGCCGGGCCAAATCGGCCAGACTAATTCCAAGTAAATCGGCTTCCGGTTTTAACGCCAGCACTATTTCATCATTACCACCTAGCAGGTTATCTTCAATATCAAACACCCCGGCATACTCGGCCAACCGGTCTTTCAGCTCCTGGGTTGCCAGCTGCAGATTCTGCAGATTGGTTCCGCGCAATTGCAGTGCGATATCGGCCCCGCCACCACCGGCGACTGAGCTGTTGATTTTGAAAGATTTTAAACCAGGAATTTCCGGTACCTGCTCGCGCCAGCGCTTAGCGATTTCAAAACCGTCAATTTCGCGATCTTCACTTTTTTTAAGCTCCACCACTAATTGACCGGCCGTATCGCTGTTTAAAAAAACCAGCCGGTGTTTAATGACGTCCTCGTTAAACTCGCGGCCCAGTTCGATATTCGCCCGCAGCAACGCCTGCTCGATTTCCTGCATCGCCAGCACAGTGGCTTCGTTTGACGCGCCCTGTTCCATTTGCACATTGGCCTGAATAAAGTCGCTCGGCAGATCCGGAAAAAACACCCAGGGCACAAAGCCGCCGCGCAACACGCCGAACATAACAATCAACATCGCAAAAAAACCTGCCATGGTCAGATAGCGCAGCCGAATACAGGCTTCGATAAACGGCTTATAAGTATTATGAATAAAACGAAACAGGCCACGGGACACCGCTTCGCGGATCCGTTTTAAAATGTTGCTGCCAAAGCGGCCGAGTGCATAAAGCCCGCCTTTATCCGGATCCCACGGCTTGGTATCCATATTGGCGATATGGGTAGGTAAAATCAGTTTTGATTCAATAATCGAAAATGCCAGACACAGCACCACGACCCAGGCAATTGATTCCCAGATAGCCGACTGACCACCGCCCACCATCAGCATTGGCACAAAAGCGGCAATAGTGGTTAATACGCCGAAAGTGGCTGGCATCGCCACCTTCTTCGCCCCGGCAATAACCGCAGCGGTGGATTTACCGCGTTTTTCTATTTCGGTATAGGCGCTTTCACCAATGATAATTGCGTCATCCACCACTATCCCCAGCACCAGAATAAATCCGAATAAGCTGATCATATTGATAGAAACGTCAAACATCGGCAGCGGCAGCATCGCCAGCGCACCTAAAAAGCATACCGGGATACCGACCATTACCCAGAACGCCACCCGGAACTCCAGAAACAGGGTTAATGCCAATAGCACTAAGATGACCCCATAAAGCAGATTATCGGTCATCAGGTCCAGCCGGCCCTGCAGGTAATAACTGGAGTCGCCCCAGTAATCTAACTGAACACTGGGCGGTAAACTGGCTTTTTTGTCCTTAACATACTGTTTTACCGTCTCGGCTATCTGCAGCGTATCATCTTCACCCACCGCATCAATACGAATTGACACACTGTCTTTACCATCAAAGGTCGCTAAGCGGCTGCGCTCAATAAAGCCGTCGGTGACGTTGGCAATCTCACCTAACGTCAGCCGGCTGCCGTCAGCAAATTTTAACAGCACAATATTGTCAAAATCGGTTTGGTTGTACGCCTGGCCCTTGGTACGCAGCAAAATATTACCACTTTCAGAGCGGATAGCACCGCCGGGCAAATCCACTGAGCTGGCACGGATAGCGGCAACCACCTGATCCAGCGTTAAGCCATATTCTTTTAATTTAAGTTCAGAAACTTCAACCGCCACTTCATAATCACGGGCCGCTATTACATCAACTTTACTGACCCCGGGCCGTTTTTTAATTTCATCCCGGATATCTTTGGCCAGCTCCTTTAACGTGCGCTCCGGTGCATCGCCGTAAAGTGACAACCACATAACATTGCTTTGAAAACGCACCCGGTATACCACCGGCCGCTCAGTTTGCTCAGGCAACGACGAAATCGAACCGACCTGGGTTTTAATTTCATCCATCACCTCCTGCACGTCATAGTTTGAGGCAACTTCAACCCTTACCGTGGCCAGCCCCTCTACTGCCGTAGAGCGGATCCGCTTGATACCATTAACGCCACGCAGGCTTTGCTCAATTTTATCAATAACACCGGTTTCCACTTCCTGTGGCGCAGCGCCCAGATACGGTACCCGGATATTAACCACTTCCAGCTCTATTTCCGGAAATGCCTGTTTTTTGATGGTCAGGACCGAGGCAATACCCGCCACCAGAATAATCGCCATCAGCAGGTTGGCTGCGACGCTGTTACGGGTAAACCAGGCAATAATTCCTGTATTGGTATCCATATTATTGCCCCTGTACCGTATCCGTTTTCGCTGCTGCCGCATCAGCAAGCCTGGTCGCTTCACTTGTTTGCTGTTCGATACTCTCGGCACCGGCAATGCGCACTACGGTGCCAGCCAGCGGATTAGAAATCGCCGATAAGGCCAGCTGATCAGACGGCTGAAGCCCCGAGCGGATATAAGCAAATTCACTGGTTGCACGGTCCACTGTAACCTCGCGAAACTGCAGCATATTGTCTTTATCTACCACTAACACCTGGTCGCCCGGCAACAATAAATGGCGCGCCACTTTTACTACCTGCTTAGCCTGGGTACCGACAATCGTCGCGCCGACAAAGCGGCCAAAGTTTAATACCGGCTGATCCTGACTTTGACGCTGGTAAGGATCGGTGACCTCAGCCACTACATAGATGACACGGCTACGCTCATCAAGCATGCCTTCAGTTCTGACCAGCCTGGCTGGCCAGCTAAGTTGCTCGCCGGCAACGGTGCTGCTGAGTATCACCTGGTTGTTGGCCGTTGTTGCCGAGTCTGGCATGACTAAAAATGCCATATCAGTATCGGTCAGCGGTAAGCGCACTTCTGCGACGTCTGTGCCGACAATGCTGCCAAGCACAGTGCCGCGGCTGATAAACTGGCCCAGATTAGCGGCCCGGCTTCGCACCATACCATCATAGGGAGCGCGGATTTCAGTGCGGGCCAAATCCCTTTTTGCCCGTTCCAGCTCGGCTTCTGCAGACTGAACACTGGCCAGCGCACTGGCCAGCTGCGGTTGGCGCAAGCCCAGTGCAGGTGCATTGCCATCTGTAAATGAGCGCCATTCCTCCTCAGCCACTTTAACCCGGGCTTTTTCTTCTGCCAGCATGGCCTGGGCATTGGCTAGTGCTGCCTGCGCCGCCTTTACGTTAGTCAGATAGTCACTTTGTTCCACCCTGACCAGCAAGTCGCCTTGATTAAAAAAACCACCGGCAACAAATTGCTCGGCTACGGCCACAATGCGGCCATTGACCTCTGAAATCAGGCTGGTTTCCAGTTTTGGTGACACCATACCCTGCGACTTAATCTGATAAATAATGTTATCTGGCTCGATGGCTGCAGCTTCAACCAGAATTGCCGGCCGGCTTTCGTCATTCTTTTGGGGTGGCTGACGCATCTTAGCTAAACTTACTGCGGCACCGATGGCTACCACTATTACAATTACCGGAAGTATTGCTTTAACAAAAAAAGACGACATGACTTACCTACCTGTCAAATTTAACTTGTTGCATCATAATCGTTACGCCAGCAATTGTATGCCGGCGACTGTTAATCTTTGTATCCTGAACTTGCAAAACAGCCCTCAGCCAGTAAGCACTTTTAGCTTGGCGGCTTTGTCGCCAGCCCTTAAACGACGGGGCATTGCGCTGACATATTAGTCAGCCAGCCAGCTTGGTCACTCCCTTTACAGTAAGGGTATCGGATAAACGGCGTAATATTTTGTTACAAACACCAAAGTTTAAAACAAGCGTTTGAACAGCAGTTATATTGCTACAACTTAAAGTTATTTGCCGTGGCAATAGCCATGATTTATGGTAGCAGCAGTGATCAGACCGGTCATTTTTTAGTCATAATTCTTGCGTAGTATTTTTGATTGTATGCACCATCGCAGCCGCAATGTGTTTAAGCAGGTTGGCAGCCGAGCCAGATTGAGGGAATAAACATGAGTATCAGCAAACAATATTTAAAAACCAGACCCGCTTGTAAAGTGACTTTTAAACTGAGCGCTGAACAACTCGCTGATGCTGAATCAGTGGCGTTACTTGGCGAGTTTAATAATTGGGATCCGAATGCGTTAGCAATGAAAAAGAATAAAAAGGGAGACTTCAGTGCCAGTCTGACTCTGGAAAAGGACAGAGAATATCAGTTCCGTTACTTAGTCAATGGTGGAACCTGGTTAAATGATGATACGGCAGATGCCTATTTGCCATCACCGCTGTCTTATGATCATAACTCTGTTATTCGTTTATAACGATAAGACTGCTGACTGCAGCGCGACACGCTCAGTCAGCGGTGAACAGCGCCGGCTTAGCAGCGCTCCAGCATCAGGCAGCCGACTGAGTAACCCGCACCAAATGAGCACAATACCGCCTTATCGCCTTGTTGCAGTCCTGTTTTATGCTTATGAAAAGCGATAATTGAGCCCGCAGACGCTGTATTAGCGTAGGTATCAAGCACTAACGGCGCTTCCTCCGGTAAAGGATCGCGCCCCAGAATTTTCTTTGCTGCAAAAATATTCATATTAATATTAGCCTGATGCAACCATAACCGTTTGAGTTGATCCGGGCCAATACTCAGTGCGGCCATCTCATCCTGAATCACCTCAGCCACGATCGGCAACAGCTCTTTGAACACCTTGCGACCCTGTTGTTTAAAAAAAGGAACTTTAGGATCAGTGTCGGCAAAACAATGCTCGGTATAACCGACATCGCAACGGATATTATTGGAAAAACTGGTTTTCAGCCGCATGCCTAAAATACGAAATGCGTTGTCAGCCGTGCAGCTGCTTTGGGCTTCAATAATAGTTGCGGTACAGACATCACCAAAAATAAAATGACTGTCACGGTTTTTGTAATCAACCTGCGGCGAGGCAAACTCAGGGTTAACCACTAATACCACTTTCGCGGTCCCCCCGCGAATCGCGTTAACGGCATTGCTGATAGCAAAAGTGGCAGAAGAGCAAGCAACATTCATATCAAAAGCATAACCACTGCCCCCTAACAGCTGTTGCAACTCGATAGACAATGCCGGGTAAGGCCGCTGCATATTAGAGGCTGCACAAATGATTAAATCGATATCTGCGGCAGTTTTATTTGCTTGCGTCATCGCTTCGCGAGCCGCAGCGACTGCCATTTCAACCATTTCAGGTGGCGTATTCTCATCCCGTTTCTCAAAAACCGGATGCATAATTTGCGGGTCGAGAATGCCCTCTTTATACAAGACATGCCGTGCTTTGATCCCCGAGGCTTTTTCAATAAATTCGCTGCTCGAATATTCCAGGGCTTCACAGTGGCCGGCACTGATTTCGCTGGCGTGCTGACGGTTAAACAAATCGACATATTGGTTATAGCTGGCGACCAGCTCTGCATTGCTGATGGTAGCGCTGGGGGTAAATAGCCCTGAGCCGCTGATTACAATATTTTGCATTCACTTACACCTTGTCCGGTTGCACCGATCTTATTATCTGGTTTGGCTAACGATACAGGCAGTTTGCTATAGTCTAACTGGAGTTAGTTGCTGACCGCTGGCCTTGTCTGGCAGTTAGTATAACGAAAAATCCACTTTGCGTTTAGAGGATTATGCTCATGGCATCTGGCTGTATTACCCATGCCGTTAAGCCGCCAGCGGGTAAAGGCGGTATACACTGCCGTTGTTTGTACGTCATAATATTGTTTTCGTCCCGAAGCAGCCAGGCATCAGTTGCTGTTTTATTAACAGGATACCAGATTAACCGCATGTCGTTATTAAGAACATTGATAAGCATTATATTTCTGACCAGTTTCAGCATCGCTGCCGAGACTGAACTGAAAATACGCGGTATTAAAGGGGATCTGGCTCAAAACGTTGATAATCATATCGCCCGATATGACAAAGCTGATATTTCAGGTTCACTCCGTTTTCAGATGAAGTTACAACAGGATATTGAAACGGCGCTGCAGGCGCTTGGCTATTATCAGAGCGAAGTTGAATTTACGTTGTCTGAAAAGTCGGGAAAGACGACCTTACTGGTTGATGTCACTGCCGGCCCGCCCACCCGGATCAGCACTGCTGATATTCAGCTCTCAGGCGATGCAGCTGACGACCCGCAGTTCTCTGAGCTACTGAAAAACCAGGCACCGCAAGCAGGAGATATCCTGCACCACGGCAAGTATGACAGTCTGAAGAACGAGCTCCGTAGCCTGGCATTACGCAGAGGGTATTTCGATGCTGAATTCAGCCGCAGCCGCCTGGAAGTTATCCCAGAGCGGAATCAGGCCAATATCACCTTACATTTCGCCAGCGGTACCCGGTATAAATTTGGCGAAGTAAGTTTCAGTGGTCAGCAAATTCGTGAAAGATGGATGCAGTCACTGCTCCCATTTCAGCCGGGCCAGCCCTACCTGGCCAGCAAGCTTGGCGAATTTAACCAGGCCATGGCAAATACTAACTGGTTTTCCTCGATTTCAATTGAGGGACAGACAGAGCAAATCACTGACTACACCCTGCCCATTATCGTCAAGCTCGAACCGAGACAGCGCAACAGCGTGGAAACCGGTATTGGTTATTCCAGTGAAGTCGGCGCCAGGCTCAGATTAAGCTGGTTCAAACCCTGGCTCAATGATCGGGGTCATAGCTTAGATAGCAATCTTATCCTGTCTAATGCAGAGCAAAATATTGAAGGTACTTACAAAATGCCATTGGCTGATGCCGCCAATGATTTTTATCAGTTTCAATATGGCTACGGTGTAAAAGATTATACCGAGCAAAATGAGGTCAGAACCAAGGTCTCGAATCTGGCGGCAGAGCGCCACTGGCTGTTGGCAAATGACTGGTACCGGACAGCGTCAATCCGTTGGCTGTACGAAGAAGCCACTGAATTTGATAAGCGCAATACCAGCAATATTCTGATGCCCGGTTTGAGTTTTAACCGGTTACGACAAAGCTCGGGCAATATGCCTAAATCAGCTGACCGGCTGTTGCTCGCAGTTGAAGTTTCAGATAAAAGTTGGGGGTCAGATGAGAACTTTGTCCGGCTGCGGGCCCGGGCTGGCTGGATTGGTATGCGTGGTAATGATCACCGCTTTGTTACCCGGGCGGACGCGGGGGCAGTCATCGGCGCAGCGCTTGAAAACTTACCGCCGTCCCTGCGTTTTTTTGCCGGCGGTGATAATAACCTGCGTGGTTATGGCTACGAGTCTCTGCCAATTCAGGACAGTGCTACTGATATTGCCGGTGGTCGTTATATGGCAACTGCCTCGGTTGAATATCAGTACCGGGTCAAAGGCAACTGGTGGCTGGCCAGCTTTTTCGATTATGGTAGCGCCTGGAATGACAGTCCCGACTTTAAACGCGGCATTGGTCTGGGTGTTCGCTGGGGCTCACCGGTAGGGCCGGTACGGCTTGATTTTGGCTATGGCCTGGATAGTGGCGAGCGTAAGGCTTTTCACATCCATTTTGCCCTTGGCCCTGAGCTATGAGGCAGCCGTTATGACCAGCCCGGTTAGTAAAACCCGTTTTTTCAGCAGTCTGTTAAAATGGCTGAACTGGACACTGCTGCTCCCCTTACTGCTGGTGGTGCTGGCGCTCGTCATACTGCTGTACACTTCGCCCGGCCTGAAATTCAGTTTATGGCTAGGCCAGAAATATGTACCCCAGCTTACTGTTGCTGACCACAGTGGCAGTTTGCTTGGTGGTATGCAGCTTAACGATATCAGTTGGCAAAAAGATACCACTAAGCTGCAGTTGGCACAGTTACAGCTTGATATCAGTAATGCCTGTTTTTTTCAGCTAAAAGTATGTGTCTCCAACCTGACTATTGATGATGCAACGGCCACACTGGGTACAAATACCGTGCGCTTCAGTCGGTTTAGTACAGCAATAGAAGCCTGGGGCCGCCAGCTGCAACTCAATGACAGTGAGCTTCGGCAGTTGCAAATTGAACTGGCCCCCGGCAGCGAGCCATCGGCAGAACCTTTTCACTATCAACCCCCTCAGCTAACCGATATCAGCTTGCCTGTCTCGGTATTTGTTAACGGATTCAGCCTGACCGATGCCAGCCTGATGCAGCAGGACACCGTGACAATGCTGCCGGATATCACTTTCAGTCTGCAAGCCCGTGAGCATAGTATCCGCTTACTTGACCTGCAGGCCATTCATCCGCTGGCTAATCTCAGCGCCACCGCTGAAATTACTCTGCAAGGTAGTTATCCACTGAGTGGCCGCTTCAGCACCGTCATTAAACAAGCACCATTAGCTCAGCAGCAACTCAATATCAACCTCAGTGGCAGCCTGGCCGATTTAGCGCTTACGGTCCGTGCCGCTGGAACGCTTAATGCCAGCGCGGAGGCTGAACTGGCGCTGTTAACCGACAGCTTACCCCTCAGTGTAATCGGGCAATACGATGCTTTCAGCTGGCCGTTGCAGAGTGAGAGCCCCTGGCAGCTGGCCAGCGGTCGGATAACCGCCAATGGCAATTTGCAACAACTGCAATTTACCGTTGCCGGTGGTGTGTCGCACAGCAGGGTACCGCAGTCTGATATCAATGCCTCTGGCCAGTATCAGCTGGCTGAATCACTGTTATCGATTGATCGCTTAAATATTAAAACACTGGATGGCTCTATTACCGGCAACACCAGTATAAAGCTTGCGCCAACGCTTAGCTGGCAGACTGAATTGAATCTGAGCAAAATAAAGCCCGACATATTCTGGCCGCAGTACCGGGGACAGTTAAACGGCAAAGTAATAAATCAGGGTAAGCTTAGTGCCGATGGTAGCTGGCAGACCGAATTAAGCCAACTGGCGATTGATGGCAGTTTACGCGATGAAATCATTAACATCAGCGGCGATGTCTCAGCCAGCTTCCGCCAGCAGGGTAACCGTTATCAGTTCAGCAGCAAACAGCTGACAGTACAACACGGCAGCAATCAGATAAGCCTGAGCGGCACACTGGCTGAACAGTGGCAACTTGATGCCAGGGTGGCAATTGCAGATTTAAGCAGCAGCCTGCCCTCTGCCAGTGGCGTTATTCATGCAGAGGCAGCTGTCCGCGGCGCACGGCAGCAACCGCAATTAACAGCCAGCATAAGCGCTGAGACACTGCGCTATGGCGCTGATCGACTGGATAACCTGAGTGTTCAGTTGCAGCTAGCGCTGAAGCAACAGCTACAGGCGAGGGTTGAACTGCTCGCCACTGATGGCTATGTGCAAGGCTACCAGATTACCGAACTGACAATGACAGCCTCAGGCAGTGAAGCACAACATCAGCTGGAGCTTTCGTTGCAATCGCCAATATCAGATAGCCAGTTGCAGCTAAGTGGCCAATTGCTTGACCGGAGTCAATGGCAAGGCCAGTTAACCGCTGCTGAGCTTGGTAGTCCACTGGGAAGCTGGCAACTACAGCAACCGTTAGCACTAAGCTACCATCATAATAAACAGCAGCTGCAAATCAGTCAGCACTGCTGGCTGCAAGCGCCCGCATCGCTCTGTTTAACGAAACAGGCAACGCTCAGTGCGCAGCACCTGGCAGCAGATATCAGTCTGCAACAGTTCAAGCTGGCGAATCTGAACCCCTATATGCCATTGGTCGTCAGTTTAGAAGGGGAGCTTGCTGCCGATGCCAATGTCAGCTGGCAACCGGGCGAACCGCCAAAACTAGATCTGACATTACAAAGCACAGACGGGGCATTAACTGAACTGGCGAATCCACCGGTAAAGTTAAGCTGGCAGCAGCTGAGCTTAAGCAGCCGGTTACGAGATGACCAGCTTAATACCCGGATGCAGGCGACCTTGAATAAACAGGCACAGTTAACTGCAGAACTTAATATCAGTAATGTCAGCGGCGATGAGCGCCCTTTAGCCGGGCAGCTGACGCTGAGCGATTTTACGCTCGAATTCCTGCAGCCTTTACTGGATGAGTACAGTGAATTAGCTGGTGTGATTAGTGCCGACATTACTGCAGAAGGCACTGTGGAGAACCCGTTACTGGCGGGCAGGCTGGCGCTGCAGCAATTAAGGGTTAAAGGTAAACTGGCACCGACTGACATTAATGACGGTCAGTTGCAGGTCAATTTTAACGGCGCACAAGCCGAACTGCTCGGAGATATCACGACCCCTCAGGGTAACGTTAACCTGACAGGGAATGCAAACTGGCAGCAGCTGGATGCCTGGCGGGCCCGCCTTGCTATTACAGGTGATCCGTTACGGATTCAGATTGCGCAGGGCCGCTTGCAAGCTAAGCCCGATTTGCAGATAAGTGCCAGTCCGGCCCTCACCAGGGTAACCGGTGATATCAGCATTCCGTCAGCGCAGCTTAATATCGACGAACTGCCACCTAATGCCATTGGCGTGTCAGATGATACCGTGATTCTGACCGCGGAAGGCGAACAGATCACTGAGCAGCAAATGGCGATACCGGTTGAGGCAGATATCAGCATTCAGCTGGGCGACAACGTTAAGCTTGAAGCTTTTGGCCTGGAAACCTTTTTGCGCGGCAACTTACAAGTGCGGCAAACACAGAACAGACAAACCATTAATGGCGAACTGCGTCTGGTCGATGGCACATTCCGCTCTTATGGTCAGGATTTACTGATCCGCAAGGGCAAAATGACCTTTAGTGGTCCACCGGATCAACCTTATCTGAACATTGAGGCCATTCGTAACCCTGATAATATTGAAGACAACGTCATTGCAGGGATCCGGGTTACCGGTCCGGCAGACCGGCCACAAATCACGATTTTCTCTGAACCGGCGATGCCGCAGGCTAATGCGTTATCTTATCTTTTAGTCGGGCGCGACCTGGACAGCGAGTCTGGCAGTACCGCAAATGCCGTTACCACCAGCCTTATTGGCATGAGCATAGCTTCCAGTGGCAATCTGGTAGGCGAAATTGGCGAAGCCTTTGGGGTAAGGGACCTTACTCTGGATACTGCCGGCTCCGGCGACAGCTCGCAGGTGACAGTAAGCGGCTACCTGAACCGTGACTTACAGATTAAATACGGTATTGGCATCTTTGAACCTATCGGGGAATTTACCCTGCGCTACCGGCTGATGCAAAACCTGTATCTGGAAGCTGTTTCCGGACTTGATAACGCAGTCGACCTGCTGTACCACTTTGAATTTAACTAAGCCGGCTTTTCTAACAGCAAATGGGTATAACGCCCCAGCGAAGCATAAGGCTCCTGCTGGTTAAACTGCAGCTCTAACGCCAGCAGTTGCTCAAAATGGCTTTGTTGCTGGCTGCGGTTTTGCAGATAATCGTGAAAACAACGTACCCCGGTTTTACTGATTAAGCAAAAGCCCGCCTGTTGATACCAAAGCGTCACCTGCTGTGGGTCTAACGGATTTTGCGGACTTAAACTGACTTTTTTTTTCACCTTAAAATCGGCGGCGACATAATCAAAGTTACCATAAAGTATGTTGCTGAGCCGTTTGGCATCCTTATTGTAGTACATCAGTGATAATACCCCGCCGGGTGCCACCAGCTGGTACAGCTCAGTTAAAGCCTTGTCAGGCTGTGCCAGCCATTCGAGCATGGCATGACAGAGCACCAGCGGATACTGCTGTTCCACATGCTGGCTTAATTCAGCAAGGCTCAGCTTACTAAAACGCACCTGAGCAGAAGGCCCTGCCACCGGCAAGCCTGCGGTGGAGGCAGTGTCGGCCGCGATAGCCAGCATGTCTGCCGAAATGTCAGTTAAATGGACCCTGTGCCCGCATTTAGCCAGTGCCAGACTTATCTGGCCCTGCCCCGCACCGACATCCAGCACCTGACAAGGTGTTTGCAGCGCAGGCAGGCAGCTTAAATCACGCAGCAATACCTGCTGACGGATCTCGCCTTTGCTACTCTGGTAAATATTGCGCCGAAATTTGGCGGCAATACCATCGAAGCTACGATCAGTTTCCTTGTTCATGCCGGGTTATCAATATCAATAAATTTCACGTCTAACTGATGATTCGCTGCCAGATAGTCACCCAGCGCTTTTACACCATAACGCTCAGTTGCGTGATGTCCGGCAGCAATAAAATGAATATCCAGTTCACGCGACACATGAATAGTCTGCTCTGACACCTCACCGCTGATAAATAAATCCGCGCCAGCTGCTGCAGCCTGCTCAATGTAGCCCTGGCCACCACCGGTGCACCAGGCCAGTTTGCGTATCGGCTTGTTACTGCCGGCATCATGTACCAGCACATCCCGTCCCAGTTGCTGCTGCAGCAATAATGCCACCTCGGTTAAACTTTTTGGCTCGGGATATTCCCCCTGAAGCACCACACCGACTGGCTCAACGGTTGGTAATGGTGTCATACTCTGTACATTAAGTCGCTTGCCAAGCTGGGCATTGTTTCCCAGTTGCGGATGAATATCTAATGGTAAATGGTAAGCAAACAGGTTTATGTCATTTACCAGTAATGCCTGTAAACGTTTTTTCTTCATGCCGGTGATTGCTGCAGCTTCGTTTTTCCAGAAATAACCATGATGCACTAAAATAGCATCCGCATCCCAGGCAATGGCGGCATCCACCAGTGCCTGACTGGCCGTTACTCCGGTTACGATACGTCTGATATCCTGCTTTCCTTCCACCTGCAAGCCATTAGGACAATAATCACGCACCCGTTCTGTTTGCAGCAGCTCAGATAACAGGCTGACCAGTTGTTGCCGTTGCAACATAAAAACCCCGCGATATTTGATGTGCTAATAGCACTATTCTACTTAAAAACTGTTAAAAAGCAGGCAAATTTGTCTATTGCCTGTGTTTTGATGTATAAATACCCGGCAACGATTAATTTTCACGCACAGGTACCTAGCATGACAAAATTGGATAAAGATCAGGTTATCGCTGATTTTACCGCAGCTTACAAAGCAAAATTTGGTAAAGCACCCGAGCTTGAGCAGAAGCCGGGCTGGTTTAGTGTAGATGGTGGTAAAAACATCCGTCTGGCTGAACTGGCGGAATTAGCTGCAAGCTATAGCACAGGCGGCAAAGCCAAAGCAGAAAAGCCGGCCAAGGCTGAACAAAAACCGGCTAAACCTGCTAACGATGCCAAGCCGGCTGCCAAACCAGCTGCAAAAGCAGCAGCAAAAAGCAAAGCGAAAGGCGAAAATCCGCTGAAAACCACCCCGGGAGCGGCTGCCGCGTTCTGGGCACAGAAAATTAATGACAGTAAACAACGCTTACCACGGGGTTCGCGTTAACCGCCTTCAGGCTTAAACTGTCAGTTAATCTCTGACTGATGCTGGCGCAATAAGCGCCAGTTTATTTTTTGTCTCTATCCACTGCCCCATAAATTTGGTACTGCGATAAGCATGATGGCGTAGCATCAGCCCGGTGAAGTTGCTTTGCCGCTGTTGTTCTAATGCTGTCCTGATCTGCTCAATATGCTGCCATACCCTGAGCGCCTGGTCCGGGCCAAACCGACTGCGAATAATGTGTAAGCCCTGCTGCTGTGCCTGCTGCCAAAGTAGCTCATGCTGATATAACGCGACAGCTGCATCAGCAATAGCCATACTGTCATTAGCAATAATCCCGCACCAGCCACTGGCAATGCTCATACCCTCGGCGCCAATATCTGTCGTAACGCTGGGAGTGCCCTGACACATTGCTTCAAGCAGTTTTCCTTTAAGACCGGCACCAAAAGCCAGCGGTGCTAAGCATATCCTTGCCGTTCGCATAGCGGCTCTGCTGTCAGCAACCCAGCCTTTAACAAAAAAACCCTGCGCGGGATGATCTAACGCCGTCGCTTTGGGTGGCGGATAAGCCCCGTAAATATGCAGCTCGGTATCTGGCAGCTTCCTGCGTATCAACGGCCAGATTTGCTGTTTTAACCACAAGACCGCCTGCCAGTTGGGGGCATGCCGGAAATTGCCAATCGCAATAAAATGCCGGCGCTGATCAAATGACGGTAACTTCGGCAATGTGCTGTCATGTCGGGCCCATGCCGGCAAGCGGTCTAACCAGAACGGACAGTAACAAAGCAGTGCCACCGGCACCCCATAATGCTGTTGCAATAATTGCATTTCAGCCTCTGAGATAACCAGCGTCAGATCACAGCGATAAATTGCTGCAACTTCACGCAGGGCTAATTCAGAATTAAGGGCCACAGCGTCTACTGGCCGCTGCTGAGTATGGCAGTGTTGTCTGGCCTGGCGCAGCGCATGGCAATCTTCCATATCCAGAATGCGCATTGCCTCAGGGCATGCCTGCTCTACCCGCCAGCCAAACTGTTCTTCCAGCATAAAACGATCAAATATTACCGCTTGCGGGTTTTGCTCGGTAAGCCAGCGGTCAAAGCTATCGCAGTTTAAACGAATTTGCTTTTCAGCTACGCCAAGCTCTGCCAGCAAAAATCGATGCGGGCTCAGTTCTGCCGGGCTGGCAAATTGTACCTGCCAACCATAACTGAGATAAAGTTTAATCAGGCTTAGCATCCGGCTACCGGCAGCAGAGGAATTGGGTTCGGGCCAGACATAACCCAGAATAATAAGTAATGGCATAAGACGCGTTTGACAGAAAAAGTGCAGTTTACCGCTGCCGCCCGCAAATACCAATGCTTTTACCGATATGTCGCCGCTTCTTGTTTACCTTCGCCAGGTTGTTGTTAAGATAGGGCTTCGTATTTCACCGTTAAGCTATTGAGCCGGCAAACGCTATGACCCCTATCAGCCGTTACACCGTTTTAGAAGAGCAGCTGCATGCGCTGAGTCACGCGGCAGGTGCCTTGCTGGGGCTGCTTGGTCTGATATTGATGCTGAGGTTAAGCCTGGCTTTTGGCGATAGCTGGCAGCTGGCCAGTGCGCTGATATATGGCAGCAGTATTATACTGCTGTATACCAGTTCAGCACTCTATCACAGTATTCATAACCCGCTGATTAAATACCGACTGCGCCAGCTGGACCATGCGGCCATTTTTATTCTGATCGCCGGCACCTATACGCCTTTTACCCTGATTAGCCTGCGCGGTGACTGGGGCCTGACTTTATTTAGCGTTATCTGGCTTATTGCCATAGCCGGCGTGGTGCTTGAACTGGCTACCGGACTGAAATATAAAAGATTATCTTTAACCCTTTATCTGGGGATGGGCTGGATTGTTATTGTTGCTATTAAGCCGATGCTAACTCATGTTCCCGCACCAGCGATGTGGCTGTTACTGGCCGGCGGCCTGGCCTATTCCGGTGGCGTCGTGTTTTATATCTGGCGCAGTCTTTATCTGCATCATATGTTTTGGCACCTGTTTGTGCTGGCCGGCAGCATATTGCACTTTTTAGCTGTATATTTATATCTGATGCCCCAACCGATCTGATTCAGACTACTGAACAGGGCATCGGGTTCATATTTGCTGCTAACCGGCGCGCGTTTTTGGAATATGCCACTAACTTAATGGGGCTGCTATGTCTGCTATACAGTCAGTAACTGCAACTCTGGGTTTATTTTTGCCCTTAATAATCACCAGTATTATCGTTGTCGCAATACTATGGCTGGCTCACATAGTGTTAATCAGACGACATCGTTCTGAAGGAAATGAGAAGCTTTTCCCAAGACAACTGGCCATGCTGATCCTGACAGTCATCGGCATTGTGGCAATTGCGCTGTCACTCCCGGTCAGTGACAGCACACGTAATCAGATACTGGGCCTGATTGGCCTGGTGATCTCAGGGGTATTTGCATTTTCATCCAGTACTATCTTTTCAAATATCATGGCGGGGACGATGCTCAGGGTAACAATGCCTTTTCGTACCGGCGATTTTATTCAGACAGGTGAGTTTTTTGGCCGCGTTGTTGAACGCGGATTGCTGGATACTGAAATTCAAACTGAAAACCGCGAGTTAGTCTCATTACCAAACACGTTTTTAGTCCAAAACCCAATCTGCGTTACTCACAGTTCGGGTTGTATCGTGTCCAGCACCTTATCTCTTGGCTATGATGTGCATCATGCAAAAATTGAGACTTTGCTTTTAAAAGCCGCTAAAGACAGTGAACTTACCGATCCTTTTGTCCAGATCCTGGAGTTAGGTAACTATGCTATTACTTACAAAATCAGTGGCATGTTGACTGACGTTAAAAGTTTATTGACAGCCCGTTCCAGATTACGTAGTCAGGTACTGGATGCGCTGCACAATGAAGGAGTGGAGATCGTCTCACCTGCTTTTATGAATCAGAGAAAATTAGCAGATGATGGCAAAGTATTACCGACCCGGCAGGTGAAAGCCGGCCAACCACAGCAGACCGCAGCAGAGGACGTGGTTTTTGACAAAGCCGAAGAGGCCGCAGAGCGTGAAGACAACAAAGAACAGCTGCTAAATAAAATTGGGGCCTGTGAAGCAGCGCTGGAAAATGCTGATAAAAAACACAAAGCAAAAATTGAAAATCAACTTAAGGTATTGCAGCAACAGCTAGAGATGATTAATCAGCAAGGATCAGAATAAGCTGACAAGCTTGCCACATCAGGGCCGCAATCTGATAGCCACGACGGACAGTTTTTGCCTGTTGGTTGGAAAATCCGCTCTGGCCACTGTTATTATCAATCAATTCTGATATGTGCGTTTAACCACTAATAATTTGACGTCTGAAGTTTACAGTCAGCACCGAACAAATTCACTAGCAACTCTTTCTATGGTCATTGCATTCTTTTAGAATCGACCCCATTGCGTTTTCACTAAGTCGTTTTTTGGAGTAAAAGATGTCAAACAGCAAGCATTGTCGGTTACTAATTCTGGGTTCAGGGCCCGCCGGCTATACCGCCGCAGTTTATGCTGCCAGAGCAAATTTAAAACCGGTGCTGCTAACAGGTATGCAACAGGGTGGTCAGCTTACCACCACTACCGAAGTGGAAAACTGGCCAGGCGATGCCCATGGATTAACCGGGCCGGGACTGATGGAGCGGATGCAGGCCCACGCACAGGCCTTTAATACCGAAATTATCTTTGATCATATTCATACCGTCGATTTACAGCAGCGGCCTTTTACCCTTAACGGCGATAACGGCAGCTATACCTGCGATGCGTTAATTATCTGTACTGGTGCCTCTGCCAAATATCTGGGCCTGCCGTCAGAAGAAGCCTACAGTGGCCGTGGTGTATCAGCCTGTGCCACCTGTGATGGTTTTTTCTATCGAAATCAGAAAGTGGCCGTGGTCGGTGGAGGTAATACCGCCGTAGAAGAAGCCCTGTATCTGTCAAATATTGCCAGTGAAGTACACCTTATTCACCGCCGCGACAGCTTTAAAGCTGAAAAGATCCTGGTTGACAGGCTTATGGAGAAAGTGGCCTCAGGTAAAATCGTATTGCATACTCATTGCGTGCTGGAAGAAGTATTAGGCGATGATATGGGGGTAACCGGCGTCCGTTTGGGGTCGACCAAAGGCGAAGCAGCAACAGAGCTGGCGCTGCAGGGAGTGTTTATTGCTATTGGCCACTCACCCAATACCGATATTTTTAAAGGCCAGCTGGAAATGAATGGCGGTTATTTAAAGGTTGTCAGCGGTACTGAAGGCAATGCGACGCAAACCAGTATTCCAGGCGTATTTGCTGCCGGTGATGTGTCTGATCACATCTATCGTCAGGCCATAACCTCTGCTGGTACCGGCTGTATGGCTGCGCTTGATGCCGAGCGTTACCTTGACGGTCTGGTAAAATAACGTAGTTTGCCCTGCCCTTTCAGATGGCCATCTACCTGCCCGAACTTGATCCCGATCAACTGTGGTTTCCCCCGGTTGAGCGGGCACTTAAGCAACCTGATGGTTTACTGGCAATGGGCGGGGACTTGTCAGTTGGCCGCCTGGTACTGGCTTATCAAAGCGGTATTTTTCCCTGGTTCAGTGAGGGCGATCCGTTATTATGGTGGAGCCCGTCGGTACGTGCGGTATTTACGCCTGCCAGCCTGAAATTTAACCGCACCCTGCGCAAACAGTGGCAGCGTTCAACTTTGCAGCTAACTGTTAACCATGCCTTTACTGATGTGGTGAAGGGCTGTGCCGCCCCACGAAAACATCAGCCTGATACCTGGATACTCCCACCAATGCAACAAGCTTATCAGCAGTTGCATCAGCAAGGCCGTGCCCATAGCATTGAAGTATGGCAGGACAAGCAGCTGGTTGGTGGCCTGTATGGTATGGTAGTGGGAGGTCTTTTTTGTGGTGAGTCGATGTTTAACCGGATCCCGAATGCCGCCAAATTTGCATTGCTGGCACTGCAGCAGCATATAAGCCAGTATGCAGAAGGCTGGATTGACTGCCAGCTCTCTAATCCGTTTTTACAGCAATTAGGCGCTGTCACGCTGGACCGGTCGCAATACTTAAACTTGTTACAGCAACAGGCAGTGATCCCAGTTCCGCCAGATCACTGGCAGCCCCAACCGCTAAGCTTACATTATGACTGAATCTTTTCCGGTAACCAGGCGGCCACTACGTTTTGGTTTAACCCAGCCCGGCGGTTGCAGCTATTTACCTGACCAGCAGGAGCAGTTAGTCGTGCTGATGCCCGATGAGCCAATCAGCGCCGAACTCTACCAGCAGCTGCTGACACTGAACTTTCGGCGAAGTGGCGAGCAAAGCTATACACCGCATTGCCCGACCTGCCGTGCCTGCCAGTCAGTACGAGTTGACCCACAGCATTGGCAGGCCTCGGCCAGTCAGCGCCGCCTGCTGAATAAAGCTAAGCGGGCGGGCCTGACCTACCGACTGGTTAGTAAGCCAAGACCGGACGAATATTTTGCTTTGTTTGCTCAGTACATCTCATTTAAACATCAAGACAGTGTGATGTATCCGGCAACCGAAGCGCAGTTAAGCAGTATGCTAAACTGCAGTTGGTTGCCGGTGCGTTACCTTGAGATTACCTGTCAGCAGCAATTAGTCAGCGTCA
>NZ_JAWVZF010000036.1:0-20501 GCF_033722355.1 Arsukibacterium sp.
GGCTTTGCTATCTTTTTCAGTAGTTTCAATCTTCAAGGTGCGGGCTACCGGGTTGCTCATCGTTGGCGTGTGATAACCGTTGTCCATTAAACGCTTGGGAATGTCCTTTTCTGTATTACCGCTGGATTCTTTTAACGGCCGGATATCGCTACTACTTTCGTGGGCAACCCTGCCGTTAGTGCCGCGGTACAGTACCGGGAAATGTGGGTTAAGCTTATTGGCCATATAGTTGGCATTTAAAATGGCAAACTCGGTGGCCTGTTTTAAGCCTTCTGCGCCCATCATGGCAATGTACATCCAGCTTATTGGTAATATGCCGGCACTGCCGAACTGCGCCGCTGATACCGCGCCGTTGTTATCGCCGGTACCGTCAATTTTTACCACCGGATGGTTTGGTAAAAATGGCGCTAAATGGCTTTTCACACCGATAGGGCCCATACCCGGGCCACCGCCGCCGTGCGGAATACAGAAAGTTTTATGCAGGTTTAAGTGCGATACGTCTGAGCCGATAAAGCCCGGCGAGGTTAAGCCTACCTGGGCATTCATATTGGCGCCGTCCATATACACCTGGCCACCGTAAGAGTGCACGATGTCGCACAGCTCCTGAATGCTCTCTTCAAATACGCCGTGGGTAGACGGATAGGTCACCATAATAGCCGCTAAGCGATCGCCGACTTCTGCGGCCTTGGCTTTTAAATCAGCCATATCGATATTGCCCGACTTGTCACAGTCAACCAGTATCACATCGTAGCTGGCCATCGCTGCTGTTGCCGGGTTCGTACCGTGCGCCGAGACCGGAATTAAACAGATATTGCGATGCCCTTCACCACGGCTTTCGTGGTATTTACGAATGGCTACCATACCGGCATATTCGCCCTGGGCACCTGAGTTAGGCTGCATTGAGATATTGTCGTAACCGGTAATATTCACCAACCAGTCGCCCAGCTCAGTGATCATTTCATAGTAACCTTCGGCCTGATCGCGCGGCACGAACGGGTGCAATGAACCAAACTCCGGCCAGGTGATCGGGATCATCTCGGCAGTAGCGTTTAACTTCATCGTGCAGGAGCCCAGTGAAATCATTGAATGATTCAGCGCTAAATCTTTGTTTTCCAGCTTTTTAATATAACGCAGCATCTCAGTTTCGCTGTGATACTGGTTAAATACCGGATGGCTTAGCACAGCGGTGGTGCGCACCAGTTCAGCCGGTATAGACTCTGAGCCATTGGCAACAATATCGGCATCCAGTTTTTCAACAGTAAGGCCATGCTCAGCGCCTAATACGATATCAAACAGCTGGGCAATATCCGCTGCCTGGGTGGCTTCACTGAAACTTACCGCTAAGGTATCGCTAACGTCAGTACGCAGGTTAACACCGGCGTCCAGCGCGCGTTTTATTACTGCCGCACGGTCGCTGACTTTAAAGGTAACGGTATCGAACCAGTGGCTGTTAACGATCTCTACGCCTTTGGCTTTAATACCGGCAGCGAAAATATCAGCACTGCGGTGTATGCGCTCAGCAATGTCTTTTAAGCCCTGCGGGCCATGATATACCGCGTAGAACGAGGCAATGTTGGCCAGTAATACCTGAGCAGTACAGATGTTCGAGTTCGCTTTTTCACGGCGGATATGCTGCTCACGGGTTTGCATGGCCATGCGCAGCGCCTGATTACCACGACGGTCTTTCGACACCCCGATGATCCGGCCCGGCATAGAGCGCTTGTAAGCATCGCGGGTAGCAAAAAAGGCCGCATGCGGGCCACCATAGGCCATAGGTACACCAAAGCGCTGCATTGAACCCAGTACCACATCGGCACCGAGCTCACCCGGTGATTTTAACAACATTAACGCCATTGGATCGGTTGCGACGGCCACCACCGCTTTTTTCGCCTGCAGTGCAGCAATTAACGCGCTGTCATTGCGGATATCGCCGTTAGTGGTCGGGTACTGAATTAAGGCACCAAACACCTCATGGCTGGCAGCTTCGTCTGCTTTGCCAATTACCACATCAAAGCCAAACATTTCAGCCCGGGTTTTTACCACGTCGATCGTTTGCGGGTGCACATCATCACTAATAAAGTACAGGTTGGCTTTGCTTTTGCTAACCCGCTTGGCCAGCGCCATCGCTTCGGCAGCCGCGGTCGCTTCGTCCAGTAATGAGGCACTGGCCAGCTCTAACCCGGTTAAATCCAGCGACATTTGCTGGAAGTTTAATAAGGCTTCTAAGCGGCCCTGGGCAATTTCCGGCTGATACGGCGTGTACGCCGTGTACCAGCCCGGGTTTTCCAACACGTTACGCAAAATAACATTAGGCGTTAACGTTGGGTGATAACCCATACCAATGTATGACTTATACATTTTGTTCTTCGCTGCCACCGCTTTTAAATGTACTAAGGCATCATTTTCAGTGCGACTGTTACCGGTTGCCAGTGGCTTGGGTAAGCGAATACTGGCCGGTACGGTTTGAGCAATCAGCGTTTCCATGCTATCAACGCCCAGCTCGGCCAGCATAGCAGCCGTTTCTGCCTCATCCGGGCCGATATGGCGTTGAATAAATTCGTCGTGGTTCGCAAGTTGCGACAGGGTTTTCACAGCGGTATGGGTCATGCTTTGAATGTCCTAGTAATGTTACAGCGTGCAGCACAGCTGTTGGTAAGATAAAGCCCCGGCTTATACGGGGCTTTATGCTATAGCGATCTGTTAATTAAGCTTCGTCGATGCTGCTTTTGTAACCGGCAGCGTCCAGTAACGAATTCAGCTCAGTTTCGTCGCTGGCTTTTATTTTAAACATCCAGCCATCGGTATATGGACTGGCGTTAACCTGCTCGGGTGAATCGGCCAGGGCTTCGTTCACTTCAACCACTTCGCCAGACAGCGGCGCATAGATATCTGATGCGGCTTTTACCGACTCAGCCACGGCGCAGTCGTCACCCTGGGTAACAGCGTCACCCACTTCAGGCAGCTCAACAAATACCATATCACCCAGCAGCTCCTGGGCATGCTCGGTAATACCTACGGTGAAAATACCGTCACCGTCATTGCGAACCCATTCATGGCTGCTGGCATATTTTAATTCTGTAGGGATAGAGCTCATTGTAAATTCCTTAGCTGTCTTGATACGTATGTTTTAGTGTCTACGTTCGTTATTTTTAGCCGGTGTTACCCGTACTGATTTTAGATGACTTTTTTACCCATGCGCACAAAAGCCGGTTTAACCACTTTTACACTAACCAGTTTGCCGCGAATATCCACTTCGGCAGTATCAGCGGTATGCGCGGGCACCCTGGCCATCGCAATACTGTAGCCCAGCGTTGGCGAAAAGGTGCCGGAGGTAATAATACCTTCGCCGCCATCGACGACAACACGTTGGCCGTGACGCAATACACCTTTTTGCTCCATCACCAGCCCCACCAGCTTGTCAGTGCCTGCAGCTTTCTGGGCAGTCAGGGCCTCGCGGCCGATAAAGTTACGATCTTCCGGCGTCCAGGCAATGGTCCAGCCCATATTAGCCGCCAGCGGTGATACTGTTTCATCCATGTCCTGGCCGTATAAATTCATGCCGGCCTCCAGGCGCAATGTGTCGCGGGCGCCCAGGCCGGCTGGTGCAACACCGGCATCCAGCAGTTTTTGCCAGAAGTCAGCAGCCTGCTGTTCAGGTAAGGCAATTTCATAGCCGTCTTCACCGGTGTAACCGGTGGTGGCAATAAAAAGATCGCCGGCCTGCTTACCAAAAAACGGCTTCATACCCTCAACGGCCGCCTGCTGCTCTGCCGTTAATAAAGTCGCCACTTTTGCTTTGGCATTCGGGCCCTGCACGGCAATCATCGCAAACTCGGGCCGCTCGGTTACGGTGACATCAAACGCTTTAGCCTCGGCGCTGATGTGCGCCAGATCTTTTTCGCGGGTAGCCGAATTGACCACTAACCGGAAAAAATCGTCCTGAATAAAATAAACAATCAAATCGTCAATAACACCACCATCGCGGTTCAGCATGCCGGTATAAAGTGCTTTGCCCGGCACCGTCAGTTTGGCCACATCATTGGCCAGTAAATAGCGCAAAAATTCGCGCGTCCGGCTACCGGTCAAGTCAACAATGGTCATATGGGATACGTCAAACATACCGGCATCGCGGCGAACGGCGTGGTGCTCTTCAATTTGTGAGCCGTAGTTAATTGGCATTTCCCAGCCAAAAAAATCGACCATTTTGGCACCAGCAGCGAGGTGGCTGGCATGTAACGCAGTTTTTTGAGCCATTATTTTTTCCTACTTATTGTGAGGGCCACAAGCGGTAAAACCAACAATAGCAATAAGCCTTATTTTTCAGGCTATTACGTAAAAATACTATGCTTGAGACTAAAAAATACCGGCCGATTATACCGCATAGACCCGACAGCAAACAGCCCAATTTGGATTACTTTTTGTAATGAGACAACCGTTATAACAAATAAAACTAAGGCAAAACGCCGGCTTAACCACAGGCTAACGTGTCAGTGTCTGGCAACGGCTTTTTAACCAGCGCCGGCAAGTCGCCTTTCAGCCCCAGGGCATGAGCCATTAAATAGTGTTTCAGCCAGGGTAACTTATCAACCGCAACCAGACCGGCACCGCGCAGTAATTTTAACGGGGCGGGTCTGGCACCAAAGCCCCGCTTAAACGCTTCCATTGCTACAATCATGCTTTGCGCTTCGGCTTTACGCCAGCGCTCATAGCGGCGCAGCATGGCTGTGGCAGCAATGTCGTCTCCTGCCTCGTGCTGAGCGCCAATTAACTGGGCCAGCGCGGCCACGTCCATCAGGCCTAAATTCATGCCCTGACCGGCCAGTGGATGAATGCTGTGCGCCGCATCTGCCACCAACACCACCCGGCCCCGTTGCCAGCAACTGGCGTAGCGCATGGTTAATCCAAATGCCTGGCGCTCGCTGACAAGTTCAACCGGCCCCAGTACTGCCTGACTTGCCGCGCATAATGCCTGAGTAAAGGCATTATCATCCAGGGCCAGTAACCGGCTGGCCTGGTCAGTTTCAGCACTCCAGACAATAGAGCAGACGTCAGGCTCTGGCAGCGGCAGCAGTGCCAGCGGCCCGTCGGCTAAAAACACCTGGCGGGCCGTCAGCTGATGCGGCAAAGTACAACGGATTTTGGCAACAATAGCGGTATGCTGATAGTCCCAGTGGGTTAACGGCAGCTGCATATGCTGACGCACAAACGAATTAACCCCGTCAGCGCCCACCAGTAACCGGCTTAAAATCAGCTCGCTGTTATCCAGTTGCAGCATCACGTCCCGCTCGCCCTGCTTTAACTGCGTTATCGCCACATCAAAATAACAGCTGACATTACTGCACTGCTGTAACTGGCGATGCAGCAGCTGGCGGATATGTTCGTTGTCGCAAATATAACCCAGCGCCTCAAGTTGCTGCTCTGTTGCCGAAAAACCGATGCGGGCAAAACTGTCCGCTTCCCACACCTGCATATCGGTATAGGCCGCTGCACTGGCCAGTAATGGCTGCCAGATCCCTAAATGCTCAAACAAATAACGTGACGCCATATTCAGGGCACTGACCCGCTGATAGGCCGGGGAAGTTCCGGTTTCAACCGGCGGTGGCCCTTTCTCCACCAGCACCACCCGCAAATTCTGGCGGGCCAGTAATAACGCCAGAGTCAGGCCGGCGCTACCGCCGCCCACAATGGTAACATCAGTATTTTGCATAGGGTTGTCCCCGGCCCATTGCCTGCATCGCAAGCGGCCGTTTTAATGGATCGCATAACAGCATCGCAGCCAGCCCGGCATTGCGGGCCAGCGCAACCATGCGTGAAGAATTGGAAAAGCCGCGGACCAGCGCATCGGTAAACCAGATAACCCGCTTGATATCCTGCTCTCGCAGTTGCTGATAGGCGCGCAGCACCTGATAACTGCCAGGATCAGCGGCCTCGTCAAAGGCCAGCAGCAGAGCCTGAATATCACGTATGGCCAGATTAAAGCCCTGACCGGCTATCGGGTGCAGATTATGCAGGCTGTTCCCCAGCAATGCGGTGCGATGGCGAACAACCTGGTCTGGCCGGCGCAGCAACAGCGGATACTGCGCGCGCTGACCAGCACCGGTAAATATGCCGGCCCGGTAACCAAACGCCTGCTGTACAGCAGCAGTAAATTGCGACTCATCCAGCGCCAGTAGGGCTGCAACATCGTCTCGTGCCACCGTCCAGACCAGCGAATAACGCTGCCCCGTAAGCGGCAACAGCGCAATAGGCCCATGTTCAGTAAAGCGCTCAAACGCGGTATGCTGATGGCTCTGTGCCAGGGCCAGATTGGCAATAATGGCACTTTGCTGATAATCATCACTGCTGACAGCAAAGCCCGCCAGCTGCCGGCTTTGCGATAAACCGCCCTCTGCAATAATCAGTAAGCGGGTGGTCAGTTCAGCGCCACTGCTAAGCTGCACCTGTTGAGCATCGATTGTCGGGGTTACCGCAGAAATAGTGTCGGGTTGAAAATACTGCAGGTTCGGCTGTTGGAGCAGTTTCGTGCCAAGTAAATTTCCCAGATGCTCAACTTCCAGCACCTGGCCCAGTGCGCTTAGCTGATACTCTGCCGCCGTTAGTAAGGTTTTGCCAAAATGGCCTTTGTCAGAGACCCAGATTTGCTGAAGCGGACAAGCCTTATCAGCAAGACTCTGCCACAGCCCCCAGCGTTGTAATAAGCTGACACTGCCTGCAGCCAGCGCGATACTGCGGCTATCAAAACTGGCCGGTTGTATTTGCTGCGCTGGCTCAGCACTTTGCCGCGCTGCAGTTTGTTTTTCAATAATGGCTAACCGCAGCGCTGGCCGGGCGCGCAGCAGACACCAGGCCAGCAGGCTGCCGGCCATGCCACCACCGGCAATAACAATATCAAAATGCTGAGAATTAGTTGCACTCATCAGCTGCTGCCATCAGTTGCTCGATTGCCGCGATTTCTTTAGGCACACCGGTTGTCAGGTTGTCGTGGCCCTCTGCGGTCACCAGCAGGTTATCTTCAATCCGGATAGCTAAGTCCCACCAGCACGGATCCGTCGGGCTGCCGGCGGGAATATACAGACCTGGCTCAATTGTTAATACCATACCGGCAACAAAGGGCTGCTCTGCGATGTTGCCTGCCGCGCCCGCTATTTTATAAGCGCCGACATCATGCACATCGAGCCCAAGCCAGTGGCCTATACCATGAATAAAGTACTGCTTGCAGGCTTTATCAGCGATAAGCTGCTCAAGCTCGCCCTGTAAAATGCCGAGCCCCAGCAACCCTTCCGTCAGCACCTGCTCGGCAGCCGCGGTCACTTTGGCAAAATTGCTGCCAGGCAAAACCGCGTTACAGGCTGCATACTGGGCATCCAGCACCAGCTGATACAGCTCAGCCTGGGCTTTACTGAATTTGCCTGATACCGGAAAGGTCCGGCTGATATCCGCTGCATAACCCTGCAGTTCACAGCCGGCATCAATCAGGACTAAATCGCCTGCCTTAAGTTCGCTGCTGTTCGCGGTGTAATGCAAAATGCAGCCATTGTCGCCACTGCCAACAATGCTGTTATACGCCGGATAACGGGCACCGTTGATGCCAAAATGGTGCAAAATTTCTGCTTCCAGCTGATATTCAAACCTGCCTGGCCGGCACAGCTGCATGGCCCGGGTATGGGCTTCGGCGCTGATTTCAGCGGCGCGGCGCATTATGGCAATTTCATGCCGGTCTTTGATCAGCCGTTGGGCTGCCGTTAACGGCGCCAGATCTGACAGTTGCGTCGGCGCTTTATCACCGCGTTTTTCCCGCTGCTTAAGCTGTTGCAACAGTTCGGTCACCTGCTGGAGCAAAGCGCTGTTTTCCGTTATATCCAGATAAACGGCCGAACTGCCATTGAGCGCCTGTTGCAATACCGTCTCTTTTTCGCTAAGGGGCCGCGCCTGTAACTGCAGGGTGTCTGCCGCTGCCGCCGGGCCCAGTCTGCGACCGTGCCACACTTCCTGTGCCGGGTCTTTTTCGCGGCATAATAACTGAACAGGCGGTAAATCAGCCCGGTTGCTGATAATCAGTAACGCATCAGGCTCGTTAAAGCCGCTGTAGTACCAAAAGTCGCTGTGCTGTCGAAACGGATAATCAGTATCACGGCTACGGCGTTGTTCACTGGCGGCACTTAGCAGGGCAACCGAACCGGGCTGTAGCGCAGCGATTAGCTGTTGGCGACGCTGAACAAATACAGAGTTTTCCATCTCACTCCTACAAAACTGCTGAATAACGGGGCAAAAAAAGCTTAATGCAGTGTTTTACCATGGGGCGGCTGTGGACTGTATTTCAGCCCGACTTCGTTAAAACAACACAACACCATTATCCGCACATGTTCCAGCACCAGATAATAAGCTTCTTCGTTCTCATCTCTGCTGCCGTCGGTTACGGTATGAAGATCGACCCGGGTCACTTCTGTCAGCTGATCCAAGGCTTCGCGAACCTCCTCTGATACCAGCGATAAATCGGTTTGCTGCACCGCAAATCCCACTAAAAAAGCCTGTGACCATTCAACCAGCGCTTCTAAACGCTCAAATAAGGCGTCATCGTCGCTGGGCAGCAATACACTGAAAGAAAAGTCGCCCTGATTCAGACTTTTTGCCGTGGCATCAACTAATAACTGCACCTGTTTTTCCAGTGCCAGCGGCAATGCCTGACCATCGTTCAGAAAATCGTACAATACCGGCAGTAACGAGCGGGCATCTGCTTTTACCCCGGCACTTAACATACCGGCAATTAAACCATGCAGCTCAGCGGCTGACGCCATGACATAAGCCTGCTCCAGCTCTGTGCTCCAGCGATCATAACTTTGAATAAGTGGATTTGTCATAGGGCTAGTCTTCACAAATTGATACAGCAATATCCTACCACCGCCACTGGCCAACTGCCAGTAAGCAGCATCACCTTTGCTGTTGCCGGATTTCTTTGCCAAGCGCCGGCAATTATTCATTTTCCCCTTATAAGGCGGCAGCTCAGCTGCTATACTTAGCCCGTTCTCTGGGTTGTTTGTTATGTTATTGACGTCCCTGAGCCGATAATTGTTTTATCCAGGAATTCTTTTGCGTTGCTTTTGTGCAGGCCCGGCTTGTACCGGGAAGCCTACGGCAACCATAAGTCTTCCGCCTTGAACCGTGGGTTCAAGGGCTAAAATAACAAACGGCAGCCTGGAGAACCCTTTTCTCCTTTTTCAGTTATTCAGTGTTAGGGCAGCATAGGTATTCCGATGGCAGTACGGCAGCAAGCGGAACAGTACTCTGTAGCAGCGTGCCGTCAGGCAATTCGCCGGCATGTCCGTCAGCTGCGGCGGCATTTAGCGGCGTCTGAACGCGACCTGGCTGCCAGCCAGCTGGCAGAGCAGGTTTTAAACCAGCCCGGCATTATGGCAAAACAGCATGTTGCCGTTTATCTGGCCAATGACGCTGAACTGGCAACCGGCCCGTTAATTCAGGCGTTATGGCAAGCCGGTAAACAAATCTATCTGCCGGTATTGCACCCTTTTTGTCCGGGCTACTTATTATTTCTTCATTATCAGCAGACGACTCAACTGCAACCAAACCGCTTTGGCATTCCCGAGCCAGAACTTAACTGCGCCAGGGTCATGCCGATTGCCGCGCTGGACATTATCTTTACCCCCTTAGTCGCGTTTGATGAAAACGGCAACCGGCTTGGCATGGGTGGTGGCTTTTATGACCGTACTTTATCGCAGCTGCCAGCTGACAGCGCCTGTCAGGTGATTGGTCTGGCCCATAACTGCCAGCAGGTAGAAAATATACCCACTGAAAGCTGGGATATTCCGCTGCAACAACTGATAACGCCGGCTCAGTATTTTGATTTTCGATGATAACTTGTTATTTTCAATAAGAAAGCAGGCCAGAAACCCGAACTGGTCATCACAGAGTGTCTGAGCCCTGCCGCAGGCATCAGGGCGAGGTGCTGTGGTGAGCCAGGGCGGGTATTGTGGCCAGCGTTCAGTACAATGAACCACCTGTTAAACTGTTTTCCATTTTTTTGGCTTTTGCCCTTTTGTCTGCCCCTGCTTTCGATATAATATCCATCTGTACGGCTAAACACTAAAAAAACCGCCCTGTTTAAAAATAAGAGAACTGCCATGACCCAAGATGAAATGAAACGCCATGCTGCCCGGGCAGCCCTGGAATTTATCAGCAAAGACAGCATTGTCGGGGTGGGTACCGGTTCTACCGTCAATCATTTTATCGATGCACTGGCCACTATCAAAGATGACATTCGCGGTGCCGTATCCAGCTCGGAGCAGTCGACTGCCAGATTAAAGCAACTCGGGATAAAGGTATTTGACTTAAATGAAATCAGTAAGCTGAGTATTTATATTGATGGCGCTGATGAAATTAACAGCCAGAAGCAGATGATCAAAGGCGGCGGCGCTGCCCTTACCCGCGAAAAAATTGTGGCTGCCGTAGCGGACACCTTCGTCTGTATTGTCGATAGCACTAAGCAGGTTGATGTATTAGGCCGCTTTCCGCTGCCCATTGAAGTGATTCCGATGGCCAGCAGTTATGTCAGCCGCGAGCTGGAAAAGCTCGGCGCCAGGCCGGTGTTACGCCAGGGCGTTATCACCGACAACGGCAACCAGATTATCGACGCCCATGACTTGCACATTAGCGAACCGCTGGTGCTGGAACAACAGCTCAATAACATTGTCGGTGTGGTAACCAATGGTCTGTTTGCCCGCCGGGGCGCCGATATAGTACTGGTCGGCAGCAGTAGCGGCACCCACGTCATTAAATAAGCGCAAGGCCAGCTATTCAGATAGCTGAAATGCCGGCAGCTGCCGTTAACGCAGCAGAACATTTTTATAAATTAACGCATCGGGAACAACATGGAAAAATATTCGCTGGCCAAAGACAAAATTAAAATATTGCTGCTGGAGGGCTTGCATCAGAGCGCGGTGAAAACCTTTACCGATCACGGCTATACCAATATTGAATATCTGAAGACCTCGCTACCTGAAGATCAGCTGATTGAAAGGATCAGCGAGGCGCATTTTGTCGGCATCCGCTCGCGTACCCAGTTAACCGAACAGGTACTGGATGCGGCGAATAAACTGATAGCAATCGGCTGTTTTTGTATTGGTACCAATCAGGTTGATTTAGACGCAGCGTTAAAACGGGCTATTCCGGTATTTAATGCGCCATTTTCCAATACCCGCTCGGTAGCCGAGCTGGTGTTAGGCCAGATTATTATGCTGCTCAGAGGTATTCCACAGCGTAACGCCGCTGCCCATCGTGGCGAATGGTTAAAAACCGCAGATAATTCTTATGAAGCCCGGGGTAAAACGCTGGGAATTATCGGTTATGGCCACATTGGTACTCAGCTGAGTATTATGGCCGAGCACATTGGCATGCGGGTGCAGTTTTACGACATTGAAAGCAAACTGGTACTGGGTAATGCTAACCAGGTTGATCTTAGCACCTTGCTTACCACATCAGACGTGATCAGCCTGCATGTTCCTGAAACAGCCCAGACCAAAAACATGATAGCTGAAGCTGAGCTGGCGCAAATGAAACAAGGGGCCATTTTAATTAACGCCTCACGCGGCACCGTGGTTGATATTGACGCCTTAACTGCCAGCTTACAGAGCAACAAGCTGGCCGGCGCCGCTATTGACGTGTTTCCGGTTGAACCCAAAGGCAATGATGAAGAATTTACCTCACCGTTGCGGGCCTTTGACAATGTGTTGCTGACCCCGCACATCGGTGGCTCTACTCAGGAGGCCCAGGAAAACATTGGTTACGAAGTGGCCGGCAAAATGGTTAAATACAGCGATAATGGTTCCACCCTGTCGGCGGTAAATTTCCCTGAAGTGTCGCTGCCTGAACATAAAGGCCGCTCACGTCTGCTGCATATTCATAAAAACCAGCCTGGCATGCTGACGAAAATTAACGAAACCTTTGCCAAGCATAATATCAATATCTCCGGCCAGTACTTACAGACTGTACAGGATATTGGTTATGTGGTGATTGATGTTGATTCGGCCGATCACGAACTGGCACTGAACGAATTAAAAGCCATTCCGGGCACGTTGCGGGCGCGGGTCTTACATTAACCGTTTAAATCAGGCAGCCTGAGCCCGGGCTGCCTGAGTAACACCCTTAAAATGTGTAAACCAGTGATGCCGCAGTCTCAGTATCCATGGTTTCTGCATTGCCTTCTGGCCGCGAGTTATGCCGGGCAACAAAACTGAAGCGCATCGATAATTTATCGAACAGTTGCGAGGTGATGCTGCTGCGGCTGACAAAAGTCGAGTTAGCGCCGTCCAGTGAGACTGAGCCTTCGAAGGTTTGCCTGAAATTACTGCCTCTGTATATTTTCTGCTCCATGTTAAATGCCAGAAACCAGATTAGACCGGTATTGGTTCTGCCACTGTTACTGCGCTGATGAGCAAAACCCGGCCCGGTTTCCAGCTCAATAAAGTTGGTTTGTCTTTCATAAACCCGGTTGGCATAGCCTACGGCCAGCGAACTTTGTACCCGGAACGCCCCAAACATATCGTATTGATAAGCCCCGCGGCCAAACAATGACTGACGCCCGACCAGAAATTTATAGTTACTCTGGCCGGTAATCCCATAGCGTTTGGCGGTAGTGACACTGTCTTTATGCTGTGTTTCAGGGTCAGGGATCTTACTGCGCTGCACCCGGCCAAACAGTTCATAGCGGTTGCGGAAATATTCCATTTCGTGCACCAGCTGACTGTTTATTCTGATCGAATGCGCCTCGGTGTTGCCGGTATTAATCAGCAATCCCAGCTCAATATCGCCACCGATGGTTCCCAGAAACTCCAGGGGTAACTGAAACGTGGGCGAATCGCCTGCTGCTACCCCGTCGGCATCTGATTGACCATCAGCACCATCGTCAGCCCACGCTGGCACAACAAGCGCAACCAGGGCAACGAACAGCAATATGACCGTTGGCTGTTTTAACACTGTACTAGTTTGCCTCTGCCCGTTGACTGATGTAATTCAGTGCCAGCTCAATTCTGGCCAGGCTGCGCTCCCGACCCACTAATAACAGCGTCTGATCCAGCGCGGGTGAATTACCACCGCCGGTAACGGCAACCCGCAAGGGCATGCCGACTTTGCCCATTCCTAACCCTAACTGCTCAGCAGCAGCATTAATAGCGTTATGAATAGGCGCTAACTGCCAGTCATCAAGCTCTGAGAGCTTTTGTTTTACTAATGCCAGAGGCTCCGCAGCAACCGGACGCAAGTGTTTTTTCGCGGCATTGTCTTCAAAGGTGTCAAAGTCTTCGTAAAAATAACGGCTGACTTCCACCAGCTCCTTTAAGGTTTTTACCCGCTCCGCCTGAACACTGATCACGGCGTTCAGGGCAGGGCCATTACTGGTATCCAGCTGCTGTGCGGTCAGATGCCATTGTAATTCTGCCGCCACGCGCGAAGGTGGCAGTGTTTTAATATAATGCTGGTTTAACCACAGCAGTTTCTCAGTATTAAATGCCGACGGGGCGCGGTTACAATCGGCCAGATCAAACAGCTCAATTAATTCATCTTTACTGAAAATTTCCTGATCGCCATGCGACCAGCCCAGTCGCACCAGGTAATTAATTAACGCTTCAGGCAAAAAACCGTTATCGCGATACTGCATGACCCCGACTGCTCCATGGCGTTTTGATAAGCGTTTACCATCATCACCAAGGATCATCGGCACATGAGCATATTTTGGAATGTCGGCTCCTAAAGCGGAGAGAATGTTCATCTGGCGCGGCGTGTTGTTAACATGATCATCACCACGGATAACGTGAGTAATGCCCATTTTCCAGTCATCCACCACCACTGTCAGATTATAGGTTGGGGTGCCGTCACTGCGGGCGATAATAAGATCGTCCAGCTCACTGTTGGCAATTTCAATCCGGCCTTTAATCATATCGTCAATGACCACCACGCCCTGCTGCGGGTTTTTAAAGCGGATAACATAAGGTTTGTCAGCCGGGTGATCAGTCCTGTCGCGCCACAGGCCATTGTATTTAGGTTTTTCGCCGGCGGCACTTTGTGCTTCGCGCATTGCATCAACTTCTTCAGCGGTACAGAAACACTTATAGGCTTTGCCGTCGGCCAGCAGCTGCGCGACGACTTCTTTATATAAATCGAAACGCTGAGTCTGGTAGTACGGGCCTTCGTCATGTTCCAGCCCCAGCCAGTGCATCCCCTCTAAAATCGCGTCAACCGATGCCTGATTAGAACGCTCTAAATCGGTATCCTCAATGCGCAGAATAAATTTACCACCGCGCTTTTTGGCGTAGAGCCAGCTGTATAAGGCAGTACGGGCTCCCCCCACGTGTAAATAACCGGTTGGGCTTGGCGCAAAACGGGTAACTAACGACATAATTAATCCAAAATAGGCGAACATTGAGATGGCGCTATTGTAACAATGCTGAGGGCATGATGCACCACCTGCGCATTGCGATTCATCGGCCATTTCGCCCCAAAAACCGCTGATGTTTACTTTTGCAGCAAACACACCGCTTTTTTAAAAATAAAGTTGACAGTAAATTCATGCTCCCTATAATGAGCGCCATCAAACAGCGTGGATTGTTAGCTCAGCTGGGAGAGCACCGCCCTTACAAGGCGGGGGTCACTGGTTCGAACCCAGTACAATCCACCAATTTGATGTCTTATCATGGAGAGCACCACCCGCTCTTTACGACGAGACGGTGATAACTGGCTCAACCCAGTACAATCACCAATTTGATGTCTGCTTTAAAAGAAAAAAATATATCTCCCGTGGATTGTTAGCTCAGCTGGGAGAGCACCGCCCTTACAAGGCGGGGGTCACTGGTTCGAACCCAGTACAATCCACCACTTCTCTACTAAATACCATAAAAAAATCACCGCCCTTTCTTTACTAAGACACGGTTGCCACTAGCCCAACCCCAGTACAATCCACCACTTCTCTACTAAATACCATAAAAAAAGCACCGCCCTCTCTTTACTAAGACACGGTTGCCACTAGCCCAACCCCAGTACAATCCACCACTTCTTTACTAAATACCATAAAACGCACCGCCCTCTCTCTGCTAAGACACGGTTGCCAATAGCCCAACCCCAGGACAATCCACCACTTCCTTTTGTTATTTCTTTAGTGCTGATTGCTCGAGCTTTTTCTGTTGTGCAGTAACAATGCGCCGCATCAGATCTTTCCAGGATACAATGCCAATCAACCGCTGCTGGGCATCGACAACCAGCAAACAGCTGATATTGTGCTCAACCAGCATACTGGCCGCCTGCAGTAAGCCGGTATCCTGTGACACGCTGATTACCGGCGCCGACATAATTTGGCCAACTTTGCGTTTTTGCATATACAGTTCAATACTGTTTTGCGAGGCAGTGTCCATCAGCGAGCTGACGGTTTTAAAATAATCCTTTACCGAGACGATACCCACAGGCTGTTGCATGCTGTTCACTACCGGCACATGCTGAAATCGGGTCTCGGTAAACAGTGCTCGCAAACTCGCCAGGCTGGCATCTTCGGTGGTTGCGCGTACTTTACGGGTCATAATTGCCGCAAGCGACATAGTCTCTACCTGCTTTTTTAACGATAATTACACTGTAACGCACTACTGACGCGATACACTACCAAAAAACGCCCCGGCAAAGGGCGTTTTTATCATGACTAAGGCTCGAGCCAACCGCTATGCAAGCCGTTTGACCAGCGCTGCAGCGACTGCATGGGCACTGGCCGGGTTCTGCCCGGTTATCACCCGGTTATCTTCCACCACCAGCTCCTGCCAGGGCTGGCCTTTACGATACTGTTTTGCGACCCTGGCTAACGACTCTTCCAGTAAAAACGGGATCTTATCGATAGTGCCATAATCTACTTCTTCTTCGCGGCTAAAGCCGGTTACCGTCACATCTTCCAGCAGCTTTCTGCCATCGCTCAGGGTAATCGGCAATAAGCCCGCCGGGCCATGACAGACGGCGGCAAGAATGCCCCCTTTCTCATAATGACGGGCACTTAATACTGCGACCCTTTCATCACTGGCCAGATCGGAGAGCAAACCAAAACCACCGGGATAAAAAATCGCATCATAGTCATCAATATTAACTTTCGCTGCCACCAACGTGTTATTAAGCCGGTTCTGAAACTCCTCATTGGCCAGCATACCGGCGTTTACTTCATCATCTTCGATGTCAGTACCGTATAAAGGCGCTTTGCCGCCTTTAATTGAGGCCAGATCATAATAAATATCCGCTTTTAAAAACACATCCAGCGCATGGGTCAGTTCCGGAGAAAAGGTGCCGTTGGTTTCATCGGTCTCACCCAGGGTGCCGTGGTTGGTTAAAAATATCAGTACTTTTTTCATTAATCCTCCCTATATCTGCGATAACAATCACCATGATTGCTGTGTTGTCCATCGATCATTCAGGCTAAGTAATAGCCATACCTGTTACGATTGGATCACTGCCAACAAGTTCAGCTTAGCTGGATTATTCTGTGCAGTAAGCTTAACCGCTTGTTCTGCTGTAGCTGTTGCCAAAACTTGCTATAGTAAACACAGTAATTTACTCCCCGGCTGGAACCCGATACTGCATGAACACTGCCCCGCGCCGCGATGAACGTATTCTGGTAATAGATGACCAAAGTCTGGCTCAGGGCTATTTCCGTTTTGCCCTGGAGCAACTGGGCTATCAGAATATCTTTCTGGCCGATCGGGCCAGTGTTGCCCTTAATCTGTGCCGCGATAATCAGTTTGATTTAATTATCTGCGCTTATAACCAGCAACAGGGTAAAGATGGCTTTCAGCTCTACGAAGAAATTAAAGCCAAAGGTCTGCAACAGTTAAGTTGTGCCATTATTTTTATCAGTGCCGAAACCGACCCGTCACTGGTTCATAGCGTGATAGAACTGCAGCCGGACGAGTTTCTGGCTAAACCATTTGTGATTAAAGACTTACAGCTGAGAATAGAGCGGGTTTTGCGCCGTAAACAGCAGTTAAGGGACGTCTATCAGGCGCTGGATGCGAAAGATGATATCAAAGCGCTGGCAGCCATAGATAAACATCTGGCCGACGCTCAGCAGCACAAGCTATTTCCGCTGCTGTTACGCTTAAAAGGCGATGTGTTGCTAAATCAGCACGATGTCAGTGCCGCTGAAAGGTTTTTCAATGCCATGTTGAATATTCAGCCGTTTAACTGGGCCAGAATGGGCCTGGTGCGCTGTTATCTGGCCCGTGGCAGAGAACAACAGGCATTTACCGAGCTGGAGGCTTTACTGAAACGCTCAGAAAGCCGCTTGTTTGCGCTGGATTTACTGGCAGAGCTGGAATTTAAACAACAACATTATCAGCAAGCTCAACAGCATGTTCTGGAGGCGGCTGAACTGGCGCCGCGCAATATGTTCCGCCAGCAAAAACTCCTGCAACTGTCCCGGATAAACCACGATTATGAAAGCCAGTACCGGGCAGCCCGGGATATGGTGAAATACGCGCGATATTCAATGTATGAACAGCCTGATTTATATTTAACCCTGGCCAGGGCCAGCATCGATTATGCCTTAAGCGTGGATGACGAAGAGCAAAGCAGTCGCTTAAACCGTCAGGCCAGCGTTTCCCTTAGCACAGTACAGCGTCAGTATGGCAGCAGCAGAGAGGCCCTGGAAAGTCAGCAGCAGGTATTGCAGGCCAGATTATTGTATCTGCAGGATCACAAAGAGAAAGCTCAGGCGATGCTGAGTTCGCTGGAGCCGCTGCAGAAAATAGAGTCAGTTGAAGCGGCACTGGATCGGGCCAAAGCACTGCACGAGGTTGGTTTGAGCCAGGCTTCGGCCGATTTATTTGCGCAGATTAATCAGTATTGTCAGCAACAACTGGCTGATCCGTTATTCAGTACCTATCTGCAGCAGGAGCAGCGAGAGCGGCTGGCAATGCGGCTTGGTCCGCGTGAACTGAACAACAATGCCGTTACCCTTTATAAACACGGCAACTGGCAGGAAGCATTTGATGCCTTTAAACTGGCCTGGCGGGTCATGCCGAAAAATGCCGGTATCGCCCTGAATTTATGGCAAACCCTGCTAACCAGCCCGCGGCCATTATGCGCGCCATCCAGCAAACAGCAATTATTGGATCAATGTCAGAAGTTGATTGAAACAACAAACTTAAAGCCTGAACAACAACAGCGCTACCAGCAACTGAAACAAAAATACCTGGCGCCGCAGGTCTAATTTGTCTCAGAGCCCTGGCCTGATACTTCTGCAAAGGGCCACTCTGTGAAAATAACCGGCAGGGTTTTACTGAACGTCAGCCAGATTATCGCCCACAGCAACAGCACCGGGGCAATGAGCCGCCACGGGGCATCCAGAATAACATCAGCATCCAGCGTGCTGATGCTATGAACAAAATCGGCCAGCGTTACCAGCCACAGGATCCATAAGCCACGACGCCACAGATAAAACCAGAAGCGCTTACCCTTGGGCCGGCGCTGACTCAGCGCTGCAACAAGTAACAACAGCGGCAGCGCTATCAGACAGGCTACTAAAAAGTCATGCTGCCGCGGATAAAACTGACTGAGCAGACTATGCTGTGAACGCATCATACTCAGCTCAGCGACCCAGCAGATATAGGGGCGCAGCAACAGCAGCAACAATGCGTAAAAACGAAGCGGAATTTGCAACAAACCGTAGTTATCAAGCAATGGCCAATGAGGAGGATTTGTCATCACTGCGACACCAGAGCCATGTTATACCTGCCGCTTACGCTGGGCCAGCATACCGAGCATAATGAAAATAGCCAGGCAAACCCAGGGCAGCTCAATAGCCGTCAGTTTTACCAGTAAACCAGCGACCAGCGGGGTCAGAAAGATGGTCAGTGCGCCATAACCAAAGGCGCATACCAGGATAAAAATAGCGGTACGCCAGATAAAATGCAGACTGGCAATCTGGCGGCGGATAAACCGGTTTAGATCATCACCAAACACCACCAGACAGGTTGCGACCATCGCCAGCGCAATATCGCGGATATAAGGTCGGAATAATAAGCCCCAGTCAGTTAATAACTGATACAACAGCGCTCGCATCAGGCTACTCCGTTTCGGTTGAATAGATCTAACATCTGCTGCTCAGTCCACACCGGCACATTCAGTTCAACGGCTTTAGTCAGTTTAGAGCCGGCGTTATCCCCAGCGATGACCGCGTGAGTTTTCGCTGACACTGAACCGGATACCTTGGCACCCAGTTGTTGCAGACGCGCTTTAGCATCATCCCGGCCCATACTGCTGAGCGTACCGGTTAACACGACGGTCTGCCCGGCGAGCGGCTGTGCTGAGGCCTGTTGCACAGTGATATCGGGCCAGTGAATGCCCACCTGTTTAAGCTCGGCAATCACTAGCTGATTATGTGGTTCAGCAAAAAAACTCAGCAGATGCTCTGCCACGACTTTACCGACGTCATTCACCGCCAGTAGCTGCTCCAGGCTGGCATTAGCCAGTGCCGGTAAGCTGCCAAAGTGCTGGGCCAGATTAAGGGCTGTAGCCTCCCCGACTTCACGGATCCCGAGCGCATAAATAAACCGGGGCAGACTGGTCTGACACGATGCTTTAATGGCATTTAATAACTTTAATGCTGACTTCTCAGCCATTCGCTCAAGGCCGACTAACGCTGGCATATCCAGTTTATAAATATCGGCCGGGTTGCGGACAAGCTGTTGATCAACCAGCTGCTCTACCAGCTTATCGCCCAGACCATCAATATCAATGGCTTTGCGGCTGACAAAATGCTTAATGGATTCTTTTAACTGTGCCGGACAAAATAAACCGCCACTGCAACGGGCGACCGCTTCACCGCTGACCCGCTCTACCGCAGAGCCGCATACCGGACACTCAGCCGGAAATATAATCTCCCGCGCATCCCCGGGGCGCCACTCAGGCATAACGGCGACGATTTGCGGAATAACATCACCGGCCCGGCGCACGGTAACGGTATCCCCCACTTTAATACCCAGCCGGTTAATTTCATCCTGATTATGTAAGGTGGCATTACTGACAGTGACGCCGCCCACTTCAACCGGCGCCAGCCGCGCTACCGGCGTAATCGCGCCGGTACGCCCCACCTGAAACTCAACATCCAGCAGAGTCGTCAGCTGCTCCTGTGCCGGAAATTTAAACGCAATCGCCCAGCGCGGTGCCCGGGCGACAAAACCCAACGCCTGTTGCTGGGCCAAGTCATCAACTTTAATCACCACACCATCGATTTCAAAGTCCAGCTTATCCCGCTGGTTAAAGAGGGTATGGCAATAAGCGATAACGGCGTCGATGCCAGTCACTTTTTGCAGTAAAGGACTGACCGCCAGCCCCATCTGCTTCAGCTGCTGCAGCCTGTTATGATGACTGGCAGCATCGAGCTGGCCTGACGGGTCATCATAATCACCCACGGCATAGGCACTGAAAAACAAAGGTCTGGACGCAGCAATCTTCGGGTCAAGTTGCCGTAA